>UQNA01000034.1 GCA_900542195.1 uncultured Sutterella sp.
AGCTGGTCAACCAGACTTTTGCAAGCCTCGGGCTTTTAGCCCGGGGTGGTTGACCATTAGCCGCTAGTATTTTTTCTGGTGCCGATAACGAAACGTCCTTCCCGTTTTACTTTGGCAACATCTACGATCCAGACGAAGCTTTGGAAAGGGGCTTTTTCGTCAATCATGAGAGTAAGAAGCCCTTCAGGGTGCTCATCAAGAAAGGCAGGCAGCTCTTCCTTAGAAAGAGCCTTGTCATTGCAGAGAATGGTTCCTGCTTCATTGACCTGCAGAACCAATTCCTGATTGCTTTTCTGAACCAAAGAATTTTCAGCGGCTGGTAATGTCAAATCAATGACCGGCCTGCTGAAAGTCATGGTCATGACAAAGAAAATAACAAGCATGAAAATGACGTCAATTAAAGGCGTCAAATCGACTTTCGGTTCTTCATCTAAATCATCAAACATGAATTTTGTTCCTAGGCAGAGAGGGCCTGTTTTCCACGGAGTACGCAGGAAGCCTTCGGATGTTCGCAAACAACGGAAGCTGGAGAAACAGGCTTGGCCAGTTCAATAGCTCGATAACTGTATTCCACAGCTTCAATCCTCATTTCTTTAACTTTAAGGAAAAGATAGTAGTAGGCCATAAGAGCCGGGATGGCAACCACAAGGCCCATTACTGTGGTAATAAGAGCTGTCCAAATCCCCGCAGCTAAGAGAGCAGAATCCGGTGAGGCACTTGCGGCGATGGTTTTAAAAACCTGAACCATTCCTAGGACCGTACCGAGCAGTCCAAGCAGCGGGGAGATGGCTGCGAAAAGCTTGAGCCATGTCAATGCATTATTAACCGGCTTGAAGTTTTTATGAAAGAGATAAGAGACCTCGGCGCGGATATCTTCAGAGTGAGCACTGTGAGTTGTGACCATGTCGCGCACAATACAAATCAACGGATTTGTGCTAGCTCCGAATTTGTCATGAAGTTCCTGAGAGGAAGAGCGGTCTTTTCCAATCTTGGACTTCTTGAACCGGCGCAAGACGCCTTGCAGATAAATCACATTCCAGATGGTAATGTAGCAAGCGGCGATGCCGACCAAAATCAACATCACTCCGGCGCCTCCGATGAGGTCATATATCTCTTTAAAGTTCATCTTCTTTCCTATGCTTGTCGGGATTTGAAAATCTCAAATGCCCACTGAGCGGCTTCTCTTAAATCTTTGCTGTCCGGATGTTTGTTTGCTTCTTCCAGTCTCAGTCTGCGTTCCTCGGTCATTGGTTTTCCTGACATACGAGTCATGATTTCAATGATTTTCGGATCGACTTTTCCTTGCCACAAACGCAGATCAAGCAAAGACGGTTTATGAATTTCATTTTTGACTTTCTGAAGGAATCTCATTCCGCCTTCATTGTGAGGATCGCCTCCGAGGGTGCCGAAAACAGCGACCGGCACCGAACCAGTGGATTCATAGAATTGCTTCCAATCATTGTCGGGAACTCCTTTGTCGCACCAAAAACCGCAGAATACTAAGTCATAGTCTTCAGCTTTTTTGTCGGTAGGAAGTTTGACGCATTCGCTGTTAGGAAGGGCTTCTGCAATACTTTTACCGATTTTCTCCGTATTGCCGGTAATGCTGGAATATGCAACGAGTACTTTCATATCGAATCACCTAAAAGAAGATTGAAGAGCTAAAAATTGCTCTTTTGCAGATTCGATTAATTTATGCTTTTCTCGGCCGACATAAAAGCTGTATGCGCATTTTCCGTCTTTATCAAAGAAGGCAGCAAAATGACTTTCTCTCCCCATAAACGGCATCGTGATAAAGCCGATCTCAATAATGTTTTCGTATTTGAAGTGGCCTTGCAGCGGGCTTTTGCCGCCCATCAAGTTGTAGTAACCCATGGCTTTTTTGCCGCAGGCAACTTTGGTTTCAACTTCAATGACGTTTTCTCCGGCAATCACGATAAATGTTGCTTTTTCCCACTGAGAAATGCTTTCCCAAACTTTTTCAAAATCTTCTCCCGGAGCAAAAGTACAAGTTTCTTTAGGCAGATGACGTGCAGCTTCAAGGGCTGTGCAGTTCAGAGCGGAGGCCAAAGAGTCCAAAGTAACCGGACGGCCGGAGTTGATAACTTCTTGAATAACTTGCTGTGGGTCTTTATTTGTCATAAAAATCCTATAAATCAATTAATAAAAGGTTGGTTGGCAGTTTGAACTGACAGCGGTAAATGTAGAGCTGTGTCACAGATGAGATCTACCAGCTCTAAATCATGGGTAATAACAAGGACGGCTTTGCCTTCTGAAGACAGTTTCTTGAGGGCGCCGGCAATCCTTTTTAAATTGGCTCCGTCTAAGCCGCTAGTGGGCTCATCGAGAATAATGACGTCTGGCTTTTTGGCAAATGCACAAGCGATAACTAGTCTTTGTTTCTGGCCTCCTGAAAGAGAGTGCGGATGGCGGTCTCTTAGCTCTTGCAGATCGAAGATGCCTAGAAGCTCTTCGGCTGCATCGTTGCCGCCTTTGCATCCGGCTGCTTCCAAGCTGGCACTTAACTCCTCGAAGACGGTTCTCATGTAGAGCTGATGATCGGAATTTTGTAAAACAACCGCGACGTGCTTTAAACAGTCCTTTTGACGGATTGTCTTCCCTTTAACCTGAAAAGTGCCGGATTTGGCTTTGTTCAGACCGGTAATAAGCCGTGCCAAAGTTGTTTTGCCTGCACCGTTGTCTCCGAAGATTCCACAGATGCCTTGCTGGAACTCGAGACAGGCGTCAGCGATAATGTCAGGCTGGCGAGGATAGGAAAAACTCAGCTTAGAAATCTTCATGATAGGTTTGCCGGAAGACGTTTTGACCGGAAGGAGAAGACGCTTGTCCGTGACCTCGAGTTTTCTTAGGCCGTGTTTTTCTCTAAATTCAGAATCTAAATCCGAAAAGATGCCCTCCCGAACTACTTTACCTTTTTCCAAGACAATCACTTTATCGACAACATCTTTGAGCCAGTACAGACGGTGATCTGCAATCAGAATGGCAACGCCCTGCGCTTTAAGTTTTTTGATTTCCTCGGCCAATTCCAGAGTTGCTTCCGGATCCAAGTTTCCTGTGGGTTCATCCAGGATTAGGGCCTTCAAAGGTTCCATCATGAGAGAGGCAAGGCCTACTTTCTGTTTTTGCCCTTGCGATAGTTCATGAATAGTGTTTTTAAGAAACGGTTTTAAATTAAAACGTTCTGCGGTTTGCGAGAGTTTCGTTTGAATTTCTCCTGGGTGCAGCCCTTTGCATTCGGAAACGAAGGAAATCTCCTCTTCAACTCCTAAAGCAAAAAATTGGCTTTCCGGATTTTGAAACAAAGTTCCTACTCGGTGCGAAATATCACAGAGCTTTTCCCGGAGGTTGTCCTTTCCATCGACGGAGACAGTACCTTCTACATTTCCTCCGTAATAATGAGGACACAGTCCGTTAATCAGCCTGATAAGCGTCGATTTGCCGCATCCGGAGACACCGGTGACAAGGATTGCCTCTCCGGGACGAACCATAAAAGAAAGGTTGCTCAGGGCAGGTCTGTCACTGTGCGGATAGGTATAGGTAACGTTCTTTAATTCAATCATTATTTCATCAGGACCGGTGAAGTGTTCGGAAAATAAATCTGCAGAATAACGGCGGCAACAAGGACCGCTGCAGTCAAAGAAACGGCGGCATAGTCTTTCTTGGTGAAAGACTGTGGAGCCTTCCTAATGGCAGAAGTATTTGCATTCAGACCTTTGAGTTCTGCGGCAATGCCGAGTTCATCTCCTGTTTTTAAGGCTCTGATTAAGAGAGGCGTAAAAAGAAGTCGAGTCGTCTGAAAGGGATGAATCGTCATTGTCCAAGGATTGATGCGGTAACCACGGATTTTGAGAGATTCCCAGATTTGTTTAATGTCGTTGGTAAACGTTGGAATAAAACGAACGATGACGGCGGCAGGAAGATAAATGACGAAAGGCAATTTAAGCTTCTGCAGCGAATTCAGAATCTGCTGGAGTCTTCCTGTAAAGGCCAGGGGCAGTACGACATTGAGCATTGTGAACGCTCTCATGAACGGAACGGCTAAAGATTTCAGTTCCATTCCTTTTCCCATTATCGGAAGAAAATGAGCCAACAGCAGGCCGAAACCGCAGGCAATGGCCATCATGACCAAGAACAGAAGGTAAGACACAAGAATGAGCTTTGGCCTTCTGATCATCAATAAATACAGAAAAGAAACCGCAAAAAGAAAACACTGTGCGTAAAGGGAAGAGATGGCTACTGTCATCACGGATGCCAGAGCCGTAATCAGCATCTTGACGCGGATATCCACTGCACTGAGCAAAGATGCATTAGCAACGAATGAGGCCTGCATGTCGCAACTCCTTAATTGATTTGCTGCCTGTCCACAGGCCGATTAAAGATCCGATGTATCCAATGATGACTATGGGAACTACTGCAGCCATCATGGCCGGAGATTCCCGCATCATTAAAAACGAGATGCCGAGAGAGCCGAACTTGCAAAGTAAATCAAAGTAGCCGACACCCCAATAAACGGCTCCCCGAAGGTTGTTCTTCTGAATAAAACGCATCAAAAACTCAGCAATAACGGCGGCTAAAAGCATCGGCGGGATCAAAGTTAAATTTCCGCCGAGAAGCAGGAAGTTCACCACTGAGCTGACGATGACAAAAAGACAGAGAGTGCCCGGCCTGCGCACTTTGAAGAGCATGACCACTAACAAGGTGGTAAATACCATGTTCTTCAGCAGCAGGGAGAGTGGGTTCATTCCGCCTCCAACCATGGCAATCAGCACGGTAGAGACTTTTGCGGTGGCAGCAAAAACGCCGATGATGATAAGTTCCTGCGCGGACCACCTCCCACAGAAGTCAGCGAGGCGCGATGTTCGAGCCTTTTCTAAAGTTATTGTTGTCATGTTTTTCAGCGGAATAAATTACATTTCTATTAATAACGGGCTGTCAGCTTGAAATTGATTCTTCTGCCCGGCTCGTAAATGGAGGTCTCATAACCGTAAAGCTGGTTGGTAATGTTGAGAACCTCAAAGTTTGCGCTATAGGCGTGCTTGGGACCGAAGTGATAAGCAGTTGCAAAGTTCAAGGTGGTATAGCCGGCGATACGAGTGGTTTCTTTAGTTGAGAGCGAGTACGACTTTTTAGCAGTGCTGCTTCTCAAATAAGTATCGGTTGTCCATTTACCGTTAAAGAGCGGGTAATTTGTTCGGAGACCGTAACGAGCGGTAAATTCAGGAGTACCGGAAGCATAGGTTGAAGTGCCGTCAGCCCATTCGGTTTTTCTCTTGATCCAGGACAGAGAGAAATACGGATTAAAGTTTTCCGTTGCTCTCAGGTTAAGAGAAAGTTCCGAACCGAATGTCTTTGCCTTATCGGCATTGACATATCGGCTTTCGTCGCTGTTTGCGCTTCCGATAATTTCTGTGGAAATATAGTCATCGGAGAGGTTGTAGAACAAAGCGGCATCGATATCCATCAAATCAGTGCTGTAGCGGGCTCCGATTTCAAAATTATTGGACTTCTCAGGTTTGAGGTTCGGATTGCCGTAGACGGTACCGCCACCCATGCTGTTAATCAAGAATTTTTCCTGCAGGTTAGGAACACGGAATCCTTGAGCCCACTGAGCACGCAAGGATGTGTTGTCCAGGCCTTTCCAAATTACGCCTAAATTGAAAACAGGACGGCTGTTGTTTTCGCTTCCGGGAGTTCCGGCGTCACTTACAGGTAAGAGAGAACCATCACGGAAGGAAGTGGCCTTCGAGAGCTCCGAACTAACCCAGGTATAACGCACACCGTAATTCAAAGAAAAGTCATAGGGAAGCATGGTTTCCATTGCTGCAAAAATCGCATTTGTAGTCTCTTTGCCTTTTACGTAGCGATTGGTTGTGTAAGCCTGACTGACGACTGGCCGAGGCATTGCTCCCACTCTAATAGACATCGCAAAATCGGCATCGGTATCCGCAGTCAAGCGGTCTTGGGTAAATTCATAACCGGTAATCAAGAAATTGTTGTCGCCTAATTGCCAATCCGCTTGAATGCTGGAGCCTAGAGTCTTAATTCTGTTGTCAGCATGAGAATCGGTAGTGACGTTTACAGTACGCGGCGGAACTTTCGTGGATTGGTTCACGTAGTTCTGCATCATCTTATGATTTTTCTGCCAGTAGCCGTCAACCCTCAATCTAGTCAGATACTCGTTGACATCTTTAACTTCGGCAAACAGGCTGATCTTGTCTCTTCTCCATTTCGGAATTTTGACGAAGAAGTCGGAATCTGGATCGTTTTCATAGGTCCAGCTGGAAGAATTGATTTTGGAATCAAAAATGTCCGCATGCATGCCGACTGTGAAATTATCTGTCAGGTCATAGCTCAAGAAGGCACCGAGGTTTTTTTGGCGGAAGTCGGTATTCTTTTGATAACCTTTCGGAGTTTTGATATTGCCGTGGCTTTGATAGCCGGCATCCAATTGATATTTAAATCCTTTTGCGCTGCCTCCGAGAGAGACGGATTCGCTCCAGCCGTGTCCGGCTCCGTTCCAACCGACAGAAGCTTCTGCCTCAAAAGGTTTTTTAGAGCCTTTCTTGGTAATGATATTGATAACACCGCCGACAGCATCCGACCCGTAAAGTACCGAGGCCGGTCCTTTAATCACTTCAATTCTTTCAACGGAGGAAGGATCGATGAGAAGAGCCGGCCCGGACATGGATTTATGTTCGGAGACTTTCTGACCGTCAATAAGGATCAAGCTGCGGTATTCGTTTTCTCCTCTGATTTTGATGCGTTTCAGACCTTGAGAACCATCACCTCCAACCTCTACGCCCGGAACGTCAGCTAACAATTCTCCGATATTTCTTGCGGAAGAGTCACGGATTTCTTCTGCGGTGAGCACGGACACGCTCATCGGAATGTCAAGAAGCTGCTGTTCTACTCTGCCTGCGGTGACTTTGACTTCTCCGGTCTTATGCACTTCTTGGGCGTGAGACAAGGACCAGCATGCGCTTAAAGAAGCAGCACAAATAACGCTTAGTTTGACAATGTTTTTCATGATATTAAAGAAGAGATTTAATCTGATTAAGAAGATGTTGGTTCATGCGTCCTTGCCAGAATTGGCCTGCAACCGTTAATTCATAGCGAGTTCCGATGGGACTAAGCAATCCGGCTTGGGTCCAATTTTCTACCAACGGTTCAAAAACATAGAGGAGCTGAGGAGTGAATTCGGCAGCTAATCTCGACGGATCTAAGAAATTAAGTTCAAGCTGTTCTGCTACGGCTCGGCATAATTGCCAATGCGGGGCCGGCTCAAGCATCATAGAGACCGGTTTGATGCCTTCTTCTACCGCTTTTTTCCAAGCATCCGGTGTTCTGTCCATCATATAGGCATAGCCGTCGATATTGCCGCCGGCTCCCGGACCGTAAGCTAAACAGTCAGAACGGGTTTTGGCGTAATAGTTGTAGAAGTTGCGTTCTCTCGTATTTGCAGCCCAATGACTGATGGATAGACGGCTCCATCCCGCTTCTCTCATGCTTTGCACCGCTTCAGCGAACATATGGGCACGAAGCTCGTGATTCGGACCGGCGGGCAGTTTTCCGTTGGCAATGTATTTAAAGAGCGGAGAGCGTTCAAAAACGCGCAGCTGATAGCAGTCAACCCCGTCAAGGTTTAATTCACGGCTGATAACGAGATCTTCTTTCCAAGTTTCCATGGTTTGGAATGGAAAGCCGTAAATCAAATCGATAACGACAGCTGCTTGATTGAAGCGGGTAAGGCGGCTTAGTTGTGCAATAAGCTGTTCTTTGGTCGAACGGCGGCCGACAGCTTGACGAACTTTTGTGTCAAAAGTCTGTACGCCTAAGGAGAAACGGTTGGCGCCGCCTTGTACCGCAGCTTCCATCTTCGCTGCATCGAAACCCGATAATCTGCCTTCATAAGTGATTTCGCAGTCATTGGCGAGCGGCAGGTACTGACGAACCGCTTTAATGACGCGTTCGATATCAGCGGCTTCAAGTGCTGTAGGCGTACCGCCGCCGAAATAAACTGCATGCACCGGTTCGTTTTGCTGAATCGGTTTGTCAGCCCAAAGCTGAAGTTCTTTGATAAGAGTGTCGGCGTAGGCCTTGCTTTCTTCTTTGTTTCTGTAAGGCTTGATATAAAAAAGGCAGTACAGGCACCTTGTTTCGCAATAAGGTACGTTGATGTAGGCAACCGTCCTTCTGGTGCGTTTGCGGGAAGTCAAATCGGAAAGAGTTGACTGAACTTGAGCCGGTGCAATCGGACTGCTTTGCAGCCCGGGATGAATATCGATAGACTCAGGAAATGCTTCAAAAAGTGGGTTGTCAGAGATGTTGGCTTTCCAAGAAGGAGAGTCAGAGTCTTTTCTCATCATCTTGTTAAATTTAACGATTTTCGTTTTGTCCGATGAGACGCCGCTGATTACTGTCATATAGATTCTGCTTTTAAAACTGAATGAGAATGATTATCATTAAGAGCAATATTAATTGAACAATTCTATTAAGTAATTATCATTCTCATTAGAGATTTCCCTAGTGAACGAAAAGGTGATGTATTTTTGATAATGGCAACTGTATGATTCTTAAAGTAAATTTAGTTAGGCAAGAATAAAGAGTGAATTTTTAAATTTTAGAAAAAAGTTATTTCCAATTATTTCCTCGTTTACTCAATTGAGACTTAAGGCGGGGTTAATTTTGTTTTGTATATGAGTCAAAAATTTCTTTTACCGGCTCTTTCGTTAGAAAACGTTTCAAAAACCTTTTATCGAGGAAACGAGTCGAAACAAGCTTTGCGTGATGTTTCTTTCACAATTGAACAAGGCGATTTTTTTGGTCTGTTAGGACCGAACGGTGCAGGCAAGAGTACGCTTATCGGAGTTCTTGCAAAGACGGTTAAGCCGAACTCAGGAACAATCCAGGCGTTGGGTTTTGATCTAGAAACGCAATGGCGTCAATTCAAAATGTGCTTGGGCATCGTACCTCAGGAAATCACGTTTGATCCTTTTCTTACCGTTTACGACACGCTTCGTCTGCAGAGCGGCTATTTTGGTCTTCGCGGCAATCAGAAATGGATTGACCGGCTGCTGGATGTTTTGGATCTATCCGATAAGAAAAACTCCAGTGTGATGAGCCTTTCGGGTGGAATGAAAAGACGCGTCTTGATTGCCCAGGCCATGGTTCATCAGCCGCCGGTGATTGTGCTCGATGAACCGACGGCAGGCGTGGACATCGCACTGCGTCATCGTCTGTGGGAATTCATGGTAGACCTTAACCGAAAGGGTCATACGATTATTCTAACGACGCATTATTTGGAAGAGGCAGAGAAGCTTTGCCGTAATGTCGCTTTGCTTAATCATGGAAAAATTGTGACCTTAGAGAACACTCAAAATTTGCTCCAGGAATACTCTAAAGAACGCATTTTGTTTTCTTTGCCAAGTGAACTGCCGAAGGATTTTCCTATCAATTGTACGAAGCTCTCTGACGGGTCTTACCGTACGGCCTACGGTAGTCCCGAAAACTTGCACTCGCTTTTAAATGAGCTTTCAAAAGCAGGCTTAATGCCGGAAAAACTTGAAATTGGAAAAGCAAACCTCGAAGAAGCCTTTATAAGGATTACAGGCAAATGACACAATTCAAAATAGACCCAAAACCATACAGCAGGGGTGCCGCTTTCCTTACCTTGTTGGAAAAAGAAGTCCTGCGTTTTAAGAAGATTGCGATTCAAACGATTTTTGCACCGATCCTCATGGCAGCACTGTATTTAGTCGTTTTCGGGCAAGTGCTCGGAGGACGAATGCCAACGTTCGATGGCGTCAGTTATATTCATTTCCTCGTTCCGGGCCTGGTGATGATGTCTCTGCTGCAGAACGCTTTCGGCAATAGCTCATCTTCCATGCTTTCAGCCAAAATTATGGGAAGCCTTATCTTCATTCAACTGCCTCCTTTTGCAGGATGGGAGCTTGGATTGGCGATGATAGGAGCTTCCGTTGCCAGAGGACTGATAGGGGGATCCGGAGTGCTGTTGGTTTCCGTTTTTTGGTCAGCCCCTCCTGTAGATCATATTTTATGGGTTGTGGTCTTTGGATTTATGGGCGCAGTCCTGATGGGCTCTCTGGGTTTGATAGCTGGTTTGTGGGCCGATAAGTTCGATCAAATCGGAGCTTTCCAAAGTTTCGTAATTCTTCCGCTGACTTTCTTATCCGGTGTTTTCTATTCCATCCAGCAATTACCGGGAACTTTGCGTACTCTTTCCCAATTCAATCCGTTTTTTTACATCGTTGACGGATTCCGCTATGGTTTCTTTTCGCAAAGCGATTTCAATCCATGGATAAGTCTAAGTGTTGTCTCCGTATGCGCAATTGGGTCCGCGGCTTTTGCGGTTTTGCTTATGCAGCGAGGATATAAGATTCAAAAATAGGTCTTTTTGCAAAAAAGAAATAAGGCAGCGAGTAGAATTTTTTGAGATGAACGTTCACTTCTGAGATTTTGGGATAGATGCTTACCTCACTGGCGCTTATTTTTCTTTTTGGTTTGGCAATCGGGGCTGCTTGCAAAGCGATAAGAGTACCTGCAATTATCGGCATGATGCTTACAGGTATTGTGCTCGGACCGCAGGCTCTCAATTTGTTGGATCCTAAAATCCTCAGTATATCGCCGGACCTCTGGAAGTTAGCCCTCGTTATCATCATTATCAAAGCAGGCCTGTCCATAAAAGTCTCGGAGCTTAAGCAAGTTGAACGTCCGCTCTTTTTGCTCGGCTGCATCCCGGCACTTTTCGAAATTGCTGCCTTTTTCTTTTTTGCTCCTTATTTCTTCGGCATTTCGAAACTCGAAGCGTTAGTAATGGGTTCCGTATTAGCTGCGGTTTCACCAGCAGTAGTTATTCCTCGAATGGTGATGTTGACCAACCGTGCCTACGGAACGGAGAAAAGTATTCCTCAAATGATTATGGCCGGAGCAGGGCTGGATAATGTTTTCGTCATCATGCTGTTCTCCACATTCCTTGGCTTTACTCAGGCAGGACATACAGAACTCGGGAACTTCATTCAAGTGCCGATTTCACTGGTTCTTGGAATGGCCGTCGGTGTCGGGGCCGGATTGCTGCTCAGCTGGTTCTTTGAAACCGCTTACGCTGTAAAGCACTACGTTCGGAACAGCCTTAAAGTAATGGTCGTCCTAGGGGTAGCCTTTATCCTGATTGCTCTGGAAGGATGGACCAAAGAAATTGTCAGCGTCTCGGGACTTTTTGCAGTGATGAGCATGGCGTGCACTTTGAATTTCAAAGCATCATTTGCCGTCACCAAAAGACTGTCAGAAAAGTTCAGCAAATTGTGGCTGGCCGCTGAAGTTATCTTATTTGTGACGGTTGGGGCCGCAATTGACATCAGCTATACCCTAAACGCCGGACTCGCGGCACTTTGGATTGTGTGTATTGGGTTACTGCTCCGTTCTTTAGGGGTAGTTTTGAGTCTTCTGGGCACTAATCTCAATTTTAACGAAAGGCTGTTTTGCGTTCTTTCTTATCTTCCGAAAGCGACCGTGCAAGCTGCCATCGGTTCCGTGCCGTTAGCAATGGGACTTCCTTGCGGGCATCTGGTACTTTCCGTTGCAGTGGTTGGAATTTTCTTTACTTCCTTCATTGGTACTATCGCAATCGATGGGAGCTATCAAAAGCTCTTGCAGAAGAACTGATTTTTTCATCGAAATAATGTTTCTAATTTTCATTTTGATGGACTAGTTGCAATACCGATGCTCAAATTCGCAATAAACCCCTGGGCTGGTTGAGAATCGTTCCGATAAAGGTACCAAGTTTGGACTTTTTATTTAATCGAAAACTCCGGACCAAGGTAGACTCAGAAAAACATTAAAGACGTTCGTGACAAAGTCCGGCGTCGAAATTTGTCTTGTTAGAGAGAACAAAATGAAAGATTACCGCATTGAGCATGACTCCATAGGCGATATAAAAGTTGATGACAGCAAGTATTGGGGAGCCCAAACGGAAAGAAGTTTTGAGAACTTCAGAATCGGTATCGAAAAAATGCCGGAATCTCTGATTCGTTCCATGCTGTATTTGAAGAAAGCCTGTGCAGAAGTTAATTGTGACTTTAGTAAACTGGATGAGAAGCGTAAAAATGCCATAGTCCAGGCTTGCAATGAATTGCTTGCCGGCGCGTTGCCCGGGAATTTCCCTTTAGCCGTTTGGCAGACAGGTTCCGGGACGCAAACCAATATGAATGTGAATGAGGTGGTTGCAAATCGTGCGACCGAAATTCTGAACGGAGATTTCCGATTTAAAGACAGACTGAGCAAGGACGAAGTAGTTCATCCAAACGATCAGGTCAATATGTCTCAGTCTTCTAATGACACGTTCCCGACCGCACTGCACATTATGACTGTTTTGGAGGTTACAGGCCGCTTGTTGCCTGCGGTTAAAACACTCCGTGAAGCTTTAAATCGTAAGGCAGAGGAATTCAAAGATTTAATCAAAATCGGAAGGACTCACCTGCAGGATGCCACGCCTCTGACTTTAGGTCAGGAATTCAGCGGCTATGTTTCGATGCTCGACCATAATGCAGAACAAATCAACGCCGCACTGCGTTTTTGCCGTGAATTGGCTATCGGGGGAACGGCCGTTGGAACAGGTTTGAATTCTCCATTTGGGTTCGGAACCAAAGTATGTGAAAAATTAACCGCTATGACAGGCGAGAAGTTTGTCAGCGAACCGAATAAATTTCATGCCCTCACTTCTCAGGACGGCGCAGTATTTATGCATGGAGCGCTGAAGTCCTTGGCGGCCAATCTGATGAAAATTGCTAATGATATCCGCTGGTTAGGGTCAGGTCCTCGCTGTGGTTTGGGTGAAATCAATCTTCCAGCTAACGAACCCGGGTCTTCCATTATGCCCGGAAAAGTTAACCCGACACAAAGTGAAGCCATGACTATGGTCGCCGTGCAAGTGATGGGCAATGATAATGCAGTAGGCATTGCGGCTTCTCAAGGTAACTTTGAGCTCAACGTTTTCTTGCCGCTTATTGCTTATAACCTCGATCAAAGTATTCGTTTGCTTGCGGATGCTCAGAATTCTTTTGCCGTCCACTGCGTTGACGGCATAACGGCGAACCCGAAGAAATTAAAAGAGAATGTCGAGCGCTCTTTGATGTTAATCACAGCGTTGGCGCCTCTGGTAGGCTATGAAAATGCGGCAAAAGTAGCAAAGAAAGCCTACAAAGATAATATTTCTCTTAAACAAGCAGCTCTTGATTTGGGCGTATGTACTGCCGAGGAATTCGATAGCTACGTTAATCCGAGCCATATGCTTCAGCCCGGATACTAGCTTTCAAACGTGGTCGCGGAAAATAAAGTAAGCCGCACCCAACATGCAAAGAGCCGCCCAGAGGTAATCCAGCTTGAGCGGCTCTTTCATATACAGCACCGCAAACGGGACGAAGATAGACAGCGAAACGATTTCCTGGAGAATCTTCAGTTGGCCGAGAGACAAAGAGCCGAACCCGATTCTGTTAGCAGGGATCATGACGATATATTCGAAAAAAGCGATTAGCCAACTGGTAACGATTGCCACCCAAAGAGGAGCGCTGCCCAGATTCTTTAAATGAGCATACCAAGCAAAGCTCATGAAAGTATTAGAAATCAGAAGAAGCAGAACCGTTTTAGCAACCGGCGGCATCGAGTGCCATATATTAATTAATGTTTCCATTCTTTTTCGAATAGTTAAGCCATAGCGAGAGTGTAATTTGGAGAAATTAAGAAACGCAGATAGAAAGAAACTTTTTTACAAGACAGGTTCGTAAAAGAAGTTGAGAACGGATGGTCGGAGTAACAGGATTCGAACCTACGACCCCTGCGTCCCGAACGCAGTGCTCTACCGGGCTGAGCTATACTCCGACATTTTTTAACTGTTTAGAGGAATTATAAATCTCTCTCCACAGTCAAGGAGAGCAATTTTATCAAAGATTCTTTATAAAGGGAAGGTTTTAAGAAAGAAATTGCATCTATTCCGGAAGAAACAATTTGTTTTGCGGTGATTATGCACTCTTCAATTGCTCCTGTCTCTTCAAGAATACGAGTAATGGAGTTGAGATCTCCTTCGCCTCGTTTAACGGCTTCTTTAATTTCTTTGGCCTGCTCCTCTGAACATTTCCTCAATGCGTAGATCAAAGGCATCGTCATTTTGCCTTCACGCAAATCCGCACCTAAGGCTTTGCCGGTTTTTTCTTCGTCGCCTCGGTAATCCAAAACATCATCAATAATTTGGAAGGCTGTTCCTAAGGCTAAGGCGTACTCGGTGAGCTTTTCCTCTTCTTCTTTAGTTGCTCCTCCTATCGTTGCAGCCATTCGGGCTGCGGCTTCGAATAGAACGCCGGTTTTTCTTTCAATGACTTCAAAGTAGCGCTTTTCGTCTACAGTGGTGTCGTGGATGTTAAGAAGCTGAATTACCTCGCCTTCGGAGACTCGATTGACTGCACCGGAGACGATTTCGCAGATCCGGAGGTTTTTGGTTTTGACCATTAATTGGAAAGCGCGGGAGTACATGAAATCGCCCACCAGAACAGCAGCAGAATTTCCCCACTTAAAGCAAGCGGTTGGTTTTCCTCGTCTGAGATCGCTTTCGTCGACGACGTCGTCATGCAGGAGGCTGGCGGTATGGACATATTCAATCATCGTAGCTAGGAATATATGTTCCTTTCCTTGATAGCCCAATGCTCTGGCAATAAGGATAAGAATTAAAGGTCGCATTCTTTTGCCGCCGGCAGAAACAATGTAATCGCTAATCTTCTTTATCAGAGGAATATCACTTTGCAGATCGCTAAGCACCGCTTTCTCGACTTCGGCTAAATCAGAAGCAACGGGTTCCATTATCTGTTTTACTGTTTCTGCAACGTGTGACATTGATCCTCCTCCTAGTTCTCAACCAATGCATATTACCGAATTTTTTCTGGGTGTGAAGAGGTAAAAAAGAGGTTTTGAGGTCTAACTTTGAGATTGGAAACAGAAAATATCGCGGACAAAAATTTATTAAGCTGAAATGAGCAAAATCGTAAGCTTCCGAAATCGATAGGAACCGCGCATCTATCAATTTTGAATATGCAGCACTGGCGGTTGCTACACTTTGAATTCTCAAAACCTTTTTTCTCTAGGAGTACGACTAATGACAATATTAATTAAGCCGGAACAAATGGCAGAGAGCGCAAAGATCGGCATGGATATCCGTCACAAAATCCATGAAGAACCGGAGCTTGGTCTTTGTTTACATAAAACTCAAGAGAAAATAACGAAAGCTCTTGCCTCTTTTTCTTTGAATGAAGTGTATGAGTATGTTGGAGGAAAAGATGTGACCGGCGTAGTTGCTGTTATCCGCGGGACAAAACCAGGTAAAACCATCGGACTTCGCGCAGACTCCGACGCACTTCCGTTAGAAGAAAAAACCGGCGCTGCTTGGGCAAGTCAAGTCAAAGGAAAGATGCATGCTTGCGGGCATGACGGGCACGTTGCGACACTTCTGACGCTTTGCCATTATGCAGCACAGCATCGAGATTTTGCGGGAACATTAGTTGCAATTTTCCAGCCCGGAGAAGAAGGTTTTGCCGGCGCAAAACACATGATTGCTGACGGTTTGGTAGAAAGATTTGGTATCGATGAGTTTTATGCACTTCATGCCGAGCCAAGCCTTAATCTCGGCGATGTCGGTTTTATTCCTGGATACGCCACTGCAAATGCTGACAAGTTTGAAATCACCTTCAAAGGAAAAGGTGGACACGGCTCTCGGCCTCACATGACTAAAGATCCGTTGGTGGCAGCTTGTGAATGTGTATTGGCACTCCAAACGATTGTAGCTAGAAGTGTAGATCCGATGAAAACCGCGGTAGTTTCTGCCGGATGTATTCAAAGCGGATTTGCAGATGGTCCGAGCGTCGTTCCGCAAGAAGCAAAGATATCGGGAACTGCCAGATCTTTTGAACCGGAAGTTCAGGAAACAATTATTAGGAGAATGAAGCAGGTTGCAGAAGGAACTGCTCTTGCCAATGGTATGGAGGCCGAAGTTCAGTACACCAAGCTTTATCCGGCGATGTTTAATACTCCCGAGCTCGTGGAAAAGGCTTCAAGCTATGCTAAAGAATTATTGGGAGAAGAGCGCGTCAAGCAATGGCATAGAACCTGCGGTGGAGAAGATTTCTCCTTTATGCTTTTAGCCAAGCCCGGATGTTTGTTCCGTTTGGGAATGAAAGATGAAAACCACTCGGCCAGTGTTCACCATCCTATGTTTGACTTTAACGACAAAGCGATTTCTGTAGGTGCGGCAACTTTATTGACAATCGCGCTGAACCGCGCAGCTTCTTAAGACTTTGCATAAAGCAAAAGCCGCAAAAGCGGCCTTTGCTGAATAAATATTAGGCTGTAGGTTCTAGGTTTTGTGCTTTTTTGCCTTCGAGAGCTTCCAATGCTTGTTCAGCTAGATGGATGTAAGCCGGGTGAGTGTGTTTCTTAACGGTTTCCATGTCAGCTTCTTTGACCCAGTTGCCGACTACGATACAGGCAATGCCGTTGCCGATCATGTTGGTAATGGAACGTGCTTCACTCATGAAACGGTCGATGCCGAGAATCAGCGCCAATCCGGCAACCGGAACATCGCCGAGAGAGGAAAGAGAAGCGGCAAGGACAATGAAGCCGGAGCCGGTGACGCCGGCAGCTCCCTTACTTGTCAACAGGAGGACTGCAAGAAGAGTCAGCTGCTGGAAGAGCGTCATCTGGATGTCGCAGGCTTGAGCGATAAACACAGCTGCCATTGTCAAATAAATGGCTGTTCCATCTAGATTGAATGAATAGCCGGTCGGAATAACTAGGCCCACGACGGACTTGCTGATGCCGGCATGCTCCATTTTGACCATCATTCTCGGAAGAACGGATTCAGAAGAGGAGGTTCCGAGCACGATGAGAAGTTCGTCTTTGATATATCTCAAATAGTTAATAAGAGAGAAACCGTGGCTTCTGCAGATAGCTCCGAGAACTCCGAAGATGAAGATGAAACAGGTGAAGTAGAAAGCACCCATTAGTTTGGCCAGAGGAAGTAGGGAAGCGATACCATACTTGCCAATGGTGAAAGCCATTGCGCCGAATGCGCCGATAGGGGCAACTTTCATGATCCAGCCGACTATCAAGAAAAGAATTTTCGAGGTTTTGTCAATTAATTGGAAAAGCTGAGATTTCTGGCCGCCCATTTTTTGTAAGGCAAAACCAAAAAGAATAGAGAAGAATAAGACCTGAAGAATGTCTCCGGATGCAAAGGCACCTGCTACTGTTGACGGAATGATATTCATAAAGAAGTCAACGGTAGAGTGGGTAGAAGCATGCTGGGTGTAGGCGGAGACGGCCGACATATCTAAAGTGGCCGGATTGACATGCATCCCTGACCCGGGGGAGAGGAGGTTGACCATCAATAAGCCGATTATCAGAGCGAAGGTAGATACCACTTCAAAGTACAGAAGAGCATAGCCACCGACACGGCCGACTTTTTTCATGTCTTCCATTCCGGCAATACCAATAACAACGGTACAGAAAATTACCGGAGCAATGATCATTTTGATTAATTTGATGAAGCCGTCGCCAAGAGGTTTCATCTGGGCACCAAGCTCGGGGTAAAAATATCCCAAAAGAACGCCGATAATGATGGCGCAAATAACTTGGAAGTACAGGGTTTTATATAAAGGTCTTCTACTTCTCATATAGCCCTTCTTTCGTTAAGTTGATGGGGTTGAAAGTTGCGCTTTCAAAAAAATAATAGAAGAAAATATAGGTATCTCCTCTATGGGTTAGATAGAAAATTAATAGTTTCTTACTTCTTTTAGAGAATAGTTGTAGAGGTTTACCCTGACAAATAATTAAAAAAATTCCCTGAAATAGTTTGACGCTCAGTTAATTTCTGAGTAAACGAACCGGTCGTTAAGACGAAGAATTTAGGCTCTTTTAAAATTGTATTTAGTTGTTAAATCTTGCTTATTGTGAAATTATTTTTGTATTATGAAATAATATTCATTCAATGCAAAATATTTCGCATATAAAGTAAAAAATAAATTCTTAGCGGATATGACTGGAGAACTCTCAGTTTGGATAGTTATTCCTCAGCTAGATTTGCAGCTTTCGTCAGATTACTTTGCCGTCTTTCTTTTCCTGCCAGCTGTGTTCAACTACCTGATTACTGGAAGAAAAATAGAAAAATGTTTGCTCCGGAGTGAAGGAACAATTTCTTTCGCAAATTCCTGTGAGGCAAAAGATTAATTTGAGTTTGGAAGATTTTTGAATGCACTATTGCTAGGTGAATTGAACGTGAACCATCAAAGTATGAATTATTAAGTATCAGAAGTGCCTTAATTGTTTTGCTTGGAAAATTTACGGAACCAAACAATTTTAAAAATTTTCAAACAAATGGCTGATGAAAGACTTTGAATTCAAGGATTCCCATTCTTAAACTTGAATTGAAGACGTTTTGCAAGGAAAGAAAAATGATACTTACCTCAATTCTGACCGTTTCACTTTTCATTTTTTGGATTCTTGGCTTGTGGTGTTTTCTGCCGAGCTTTGACGGCCGCTCCTATACTCATGAGATTTTTTACATCACAGGTGCAATTGCTTGGTTGTGGATGGCCATTTGTCTTGTCATCGCTGCTCGTCCGTCTTGGATTGAAAAGGTCTTTCGCTCTCCGATCGACAGATTGTATGTTTTTCACAAATGGCTCGGTTTTGCAGCCGTTGCAATGGCCTTTGTACACTACTTTGTAAAAGACATTTTCGGTCCGATTTTAAGACTTATCTGGACGCTTCCAAAACCACCGAAAAAAGAGGTGCTAGCTGATCCGGCTTTTTGGGATTTGGTGTGGTCTATGAGCCGAACTGTGGCAAAAGAGTCTTCCGTATGGCTTACATGGATAGCTTTGATTCTTGTACTTCTTTGTCTAACGAAGAAGATTCCTTATAAACGCTGGCTAAAAATCCACTCTATTTTTGCGTGGGTCTTCATATTTCTGAGTTTGCATTCTCTGCGCTTGATGAAAGTGTCCGATTTTTACATGCCGTTTGGTTTAAGTATCGTGGCGATTACGGTCGTGGGATTATGGGCAAGCATCAACCTCTTAAGAAAGGGACCCGGTTGGCAAAAAAAGATGAAAGCAAGCGTTACTTCCATCTTAGAAGTTGGCAGCGACTGCATTCGTCTTGAAATGAAAACTCCTTTGGGTAAAGAGGTTCTGCCGGGACAGTTTTTGTTTGTGCATCTCCCCGGAGATGAAGGCCATCCGTTTTCTATTGCGGAATTTAACAATGACGAAGTAACACTGTGGATTAAGAAGTCAGGCGACTTTACCAATTCCCTCTTAGAGAGACTGCGTACCGGAGATATTGTCGAGGTAGAAGGTCCTTGGGGAGAATTTATCCCGATTTTTTCGAAAGAGCCACAGTCATGGTGTGCCGCCGGAATAGGAATTGCGCCTTTTAATGCATGGCTCAAAGCAGCAGCCAAGAATAAACATGGTTCGATCACACTTTTTTGGACCGTTAAAGATCAAAGAACTGCGCCTTTTGCAGAGGCTGTGCGTAAGGCAGCACAGGAAGCTAACGTTCATCTAATGCTGATTGACAAAAGTCAGGCCAGACTTACGGTGAAGCAAATCATGCAAGATAAACCGGAATTTGTAGCTTTTTGCGGACTCGCATTGCTTCAAAAGCAGCTGAGGAATGAAAATTATTCGAAAAATCTCATAATCAAACATGAAGTCTTCAACTGGCGTGACATTTAAATATCGGCAGAAAGAAGCTTTTTGGATAAGGCCGCCGACGGACTGATTTCTCCAAATATCTCTGGGACATGGACAGACTCAGATTTTTATATTTTGTTTCTAGTGGATTTCTTGAGGTGCTAAGGCTTTTTTCTATTTTTTAACTTTAATGTTTGATTTGAGAGGAAAGTTGTGTAATAATCGCACGTTCCACGAATTACTCTTTTACCACACAAAAAGGCTTCAGCAGATCGTGGACTGCATTGAAGTGAAGAGGTTTTTATGTACGCAATTATTAAGACCGGCGGCAAACAGTACACTGTTGCTGTTGGCGATAAGCTCCGCGTCGAGTCCTTGGCCGGAGAAGTAGGTTCCCAGATCGAACTTACACAGGTTCTCGCTATTAAAGATGACGCTGGTATGAAAGTTGGCGCTCCTACAATCGAAGGCGCAGCAGTTAAAGCAACTATTGTCGCCAATGGCCGTCATGAAAAAGTTCGTATTTTCAAGTTCCGTCGCCGTAAACACTCCATCAAGAGTGCCGGTCACCGTCAGAACTACACAGAACTCAAGATTGATGAGATTTCTGCTTAATTGATTTTTGATAAGAGGTATTTGAAATGGCACATAAGAAAGGTGGCGGTTCCACAAGAAACGGTCGCGACTCCAATGCACAGCGCTTGGGCGTTAAGGTTTTCGGTTCACAGATGATCAAGCCGGGCGCAATCATCGTCCGTCAGCGCGGCACAAACTTCCATGCCGGTGAAAATGTAGGCATGGGCCGTGATCACACTTTATTCGCAAAGGCTGAAGGTAAGGTTGAATTCGTAGTTCACGGTCGCCTTAACCGTCATTATGTGAATGTTGTTCCTGTAGCTTAATCTCAGGTTCGGCTTTGAAACCTCATTCCTTAGTTGGTCTGAGGTTTTTGTTTTTCTTGGAGGTTCTTTTGCAGGCCTCCTTTTTATTTTCCACTATTTCTTTCTGGTAGTGCTGCAATAATCTTGTCTGGACCATTCGAGCGGCATTGCTTCGGACTGTTATAGATCTTCCTCCAAAACCGTTGTCTCTCCTCTTTTTCCGGAACCTGTGTGCACTAGAGTAGGCAGAAGTTAGGAGGTGCGTCCCATTTTTTGACTATCATTGAGAAATCGTTAAGCATATTAGAAAATTTGTTAAATCATGAAATTCGTTGATGAAGCAAGAATAGAAGTTAAAGCCGGAAAGGGCGGCAACGGCGTTGCCTCTTTTAGAAGAGAGAAATTTATTCCGAAAGGAGGTCCGGACGGTGGAGACGGAGGTCGAGGCGGTTCCATTTATGCGGTCGCCGACAGAAATATCAATACTCTTATCGATTATCGCTACACCAGAAAATTCTTGGCTAAAAACGGAGAAAATGGTCGCGGAAGTGACTGCTACGGCAAAGGTGCACCTGATATTGAACTGAAAGTTCCCGTTGGGACGGTTATTACAGATAAAAACACAGGTGAAGTTATTGCTGACTTAGATAGAAACGGACAGCGGGCTCTCCTTGCAAAAGGAGGAAAGGGCGGACTCGGCAATTTGCACTTCAAATCTTCAACAAACCGCGCTCCTCGCCAATGCACACCGGGAGAGCCCGGGGAAGAAAGAGAACTCAACCTTGAGCTGAGAGTTCTTGCCGACGTCGGCCTATTGGGTTTGCCGAATGCAGGAAAATCTACCTTGATTTCCGCAGTTTCTAATGCAAAACCAAAGATTGCTGATTATCCGTTTACTACTTTGCATCCGCATTTGGGTGTTGTCAGAGTTGGTCCGGAAACAAGCTTTGTTATTGCAGATATTCCCGGATTAATCGAAGGTGCCTCCGAGGGTGCCGGTTTGGGACATCTCTTCCTGAGACACTTATCTAGAACCAGCCTGCTTTTGCACGTTATCGATGTTGCTCCTGTTGATGAAACTACTGATCCAATAGCAGCCGCCCGTGCCATCGTTAAAGAACTTTATAATTTCGATCCGGCTTTGGCTGATAAACCTCGTTGGTTGGTACTTAATAAGATGGACTTAGTGCCCGAAGACGAGAGAGAAGATGTCATTGCCAAGTACCGCAGGGAATTCGGTGATGAAACACCTATTTTCCCGATTTCAGCTGCTACCAGAGAAGGCTGTGACACTTTAGTTAAAGCTATCTCCGAGGATTTGCAGCAACAGCGGCAGATGCTAATCGAAGACTCCGAGCCTGTCATCGATGATTTCGATGAAGATGAGGAGAATGCTCAAGAAATCGAAGGCGATGAAAGAAAATAAAGAGATCTGGGAAAAAGCTAAAAGAATCGTAGTCAAAATAGGGTCCTCCCTTGTTACCAACGAGGGTAAAGGGGTGGACCAAGAGGCTATTAATCGTTGGGTCAGTCAGTTCAGACATCTGCAGGAACAGGGTAAGGAAGTTATCCTGGTGAGCTCCGGCGCTATTGCTGAAGGCGTCGTCAGATTAGGCTTTGAAAAACGGCCAACGGAAATTCATGAATTGCAGGCTTGTGCAGCTGTAGGCCAAATGGGTTTAGCCCATGCGTATGAGAAGTGTTTTGCTGCTCACGACCTGGTTGCAGCTCAATTGCTTCTTACCCATGCTGACTTAGCCAACCGTGAACGCTATCTGAATGCTCGTCACACGCTTCTAGCCCTTTTGAAACTCAAAGCAGTTCCTATTATCAACGAGAACGATACTGTCATCACCGACGAAATTAAGGTCGGAGATAACGACACTTTAGGGGCTCTGACGACCAACTTGGTAGACGCCGATATTCTGGTTATTTTGACTGACCAGGAAGGTATGTTTACCGCTGATCCGCGCAATGATCCGAATGCAGAACTGATTTCACGTGCTGCAGCCGGCTCTGCCGATTTGGAATCTATGGCAGGCGGAGCAGGATCTTCTATCGGAAAAGGCGGAATGCTGACTAAAATTTTGGCCGCAAAGCGTGCCGCTAGAAGCGGGGCGTCAACCGTTATTGTCAGCGGTAGAATTCCGGATGTTTTGGTCCGCTTGTCTGAAGGTGAATCCTTAGGGACCTTGTTAGTAAGCGAATCAGAACCTCTTTCAGCGCGCCGGCAATGGATGGCAGACCATCTTCAGCTCAAAGGTTACTGCGTGATCGATGAAGGCGCAGTTCAAGCCATCAGAAAAGGCAAGAGCCTCCTGCCGATCGGTGTGAAATCCGTTCAAGGAGAATTTTTGAAAGGCGAGGTTATTTCTTGTTTTGATCAAGAAGGCAAAGAGGTTGCCAGAGGCCTTTCGAATTTCTCAGCCGAGACTGCAAGAAAGCTGAAAGGAAAACACAGTACCGAAATTGAAGAGACTGTCGGTTATATCGAACGGCAGGAACTTATTCACCACGACAATATGGTTGTAATCCAGCCAGCGAATTAATCTTCATTGGAAGGCACTATCTGCGGAAACGGGAAGTGCCTTCAACTTTGCCCCAATTCTCGGGCGGTGTCAGATCTCGATGAGAAGTAAACAAGGAGGGCGCAAATTCTAAAAGTACCTTCTTGTAAACCTCGCGCTTGAATTCAATAACGTCTCTTAACGGAACCCAATAATTGTTCCATCTCCAGGCTTCAAATTCAGGATGATTGGTGGCGTTGATGTCGATATCGATGTTTTTACCGGTAAGTTCAAGTAAAAACCAAATTTGCTTTTGTCCGCGATAGATGCCTCTGAGATCCCGGCGCACCCAGCGTTCGGGAACGTCATAACGAATCCAGTCTTTGGTGCTGTTAATAATTTTTACCTTATCGGGAGTTAAGCCGAGCTCTTCCCATAGTTCTCGGAGCATGGCTTCTTTAGGAGTCTCACCTCTGTTGATGCCGCCCTGTGGGAACTGCCAGGAATGTTGACGGGGCCTTTTCCCCCAATAGACCTGTTTAAGCGGATTGGCCAAAATGATGCCGACATTCGGCCGATATCCTTCTCTATCGAGCATAAACTTAAATTAAAATAAACACTTTGTGCCTGAGCATTATATATAAAGGCATTCCGATGTGATTTTTGCTCAGGTTTAAAGTTACTCAAAATATTAGAGTCCACACAATGAGAGCAAGTCAGTTTCATATTTCGACAAAGAAAGAAGCTCCTGCAGACGCTGAGATTGTGAGCCAGAAGCTCATGCTCCGTTCAGGAATGATCCGTAAAGAAGCCGCCGGTATTTACAACTACATGCCGTTGGCCGTAAGGACATTAAAGAAAGTTGAAAAAATTATCCGTGAAGAAATGGATAAAGCCGGTTCTTTGGAAATCGTTATGCCGATGGTTCAGCCCGCTGAATTATGGATGGAAAGCGGCCGTTGGCAGAAATACGGCGATGAATTGCTTCGTCTCAAAGACCGTCACGGAAGAGAGTTTGCACTCCAGCCAACTTCTGAAGAAGTGGTAACTGATATTGCTAGACAGGAAATCAATTCTTGGAAGCAAATGCCTGTCAACTTCTATCAAATTCAAACCAAGTTCCGAGATGAAAGACGTCCTCGCTTCGGCTTGATGAGAGGCCGTGAGTTTGTCATGAAAGACGCCTATTCCTTTGACCGCAATGAAGAACAGGCTGTAAAGAGCTACAAACAGATGTTCGACGCTTACTGCAAGATCTTTGACAGACTCGGTTTGGTCTACAGACCGGTGAGAGCCGACTCCGGCGCTATCGGCGGTAATTTGTCTCAAGAATTCCAGGTAATCGCTGATACTGGTGAAGATGTCATCGTCTACTGCCCGGAAAGCGATTTCGCAGCCAACATTGAATTGGCTCCGGCTTTATCTGTTATCGAAAAGAGAGCGGAACCGACTGAAGAAATGAAGATGGTTGCTACGCCGGGTAAAGAAAAGTGCGAAACCATGACCGAGTATCTTGGCCTTCCTTTGACAAAGAGCGTCAAGGCTATCGTTTTGGCTATTGACCAGAAAGATGAAGAGGGTAAGGAACTCCCGGCTAAAGTTGTTCTTTTGTTAGTCCGCGGCGATCACTCTTTGAACGAAGTCAAAGCAGGTAAAGTAGACATTCTTAAGGGCGGCTATCGTTTTGCTACTGATGAAGAAATCATGAAGACCTTCGGAAGCAAGCCGGGTTATTTAGGACCGGTCGGATTGTCCGAAGACGTTCCGGTGATTGCTGACCTTACCGTTGCCAACATGAGCGACTTTATTGTCGGTGCTAATAAAGAGGGATACCACATTACCGGCGTTAACTGGGGCCGCGATCTGCCTGAACCTACCCAAGTTGTTGACCTTCGCAATGTCGTTGAAGGCGATATGTCTCCGGACGGAAAAGGCAAACTGACTATGCAGAGAGGCATTGAAGTCGGTCACGTCTTCTACTTAGGTGAACGTTATTCCAAACCGTTGAAAGCTACTTACTTGGACGAAAACGGCAAGCCTCAGATTATTCACATGGGCTGTTACGGAATTGGTGTTTCTCGCCTTTTGGGTGCTGCTATTGAACAGAACCACGACGACAAAGGAATCATTTGGCCGAAAGCCATGGCGCCTTTTGAAGTTGTTATCTGTGCATTGGGGTACGACAAGAGCGAAGCCGTCAGAGAAAAGGCCGATGCTCTGTATAACAAGCTCAAAGCCGACGGCGTTGATGTTATCCTCGATGACCGTGGTTTAAGACCGGGCGTGATGTTTGCCGATTGGGAACTTATCGGAGTTCCTCATCGCATCACCATCGGAGACAAAGGGCTTAAAGACGGCGTAGTGGAATACACCAACCGTCGCGACATGAATACCGAAAAAGTACCTTACGAGCAAGCCGAAGAGCTTCTCAAAGAAAAACTGAAAAATTAAAGAATCAACTGGCCTGCTTCCGGCCAGTTCCAAAATATATGAATGAAGAGGCTGTTGGAAAATCCGGAGCCTCTTTTCGTTTTACCATTCGGACTTGATCGCTGTTCCTTTTGTAGGAATGGAAAATTTCGATACATCTACTCCTTCTAGTTTCAGAAGGAAATTCTTTTTATCGACTCCTCCTGCATATCCTGTTAACGATCCGTTCGCTCCGACTACACGGTGACAAGGGATGATGATCGAAATTTCGTTGTGTCCGACAGCTCCTCCTACGGCTTGGGCTGACATTTTTTCCACTCCTCTGTTGGATGCGATTTGCTGCGCAATATCACCGTAGGTTACCGTTTCTCCATACGGAATCTGAAGAAGGATTTGCCAAACCTCTTTTTGGAAAGACGTGCCGATAATATGTAAAGGTGGCGTAAATGTTGGCTCTGTTCCCGAAAAGTAAATATCTAACCAGCGGCAGGCTGCTTTTAGCGCCGGAAGATCGCCCGGTTTGTGCTCAGGATCAAGGTTGCGTGCGAAGTATTTTTCTTTGTCAAACCATAAGCCAGTTAGTCCTTGCTCGTCGGCAGCCAAAAGAATTTTTCCTAAAGGTGAGTCGTACGTTTTGGTGTATTGCATTGTTGCTCCTATGACTTTTGTTTAGAAAAGGAGTTGAAATAAAGATGCTGTAATTTTTTTTATTTTAGGAAAAAATCTCAAGATTTGTGTTTATCGAAAACCTGCAGATTTCTTTTGGGACTCATGGATGGAAATAATGCATAATGATTGACAGTCAATGGCTGGGTTCTTAGCCTTTACTTCAATTCATTCCCAAAAACAGACCAAGAGAAAACAAATGAGCGAAATTTGCCAAACATTGAAAGAGGTTCTTGAAAATCCGCAAGTCAAAAGCGCTTTGAATGCGGTTAAGACTAACTTACCTGAAACTATCGAAATCCAAAAAGAGCTTGTGCTCATTGAAGCGCCGACAGGCCACGAAGAAACACGTTCAAAACGATATAAAGAATTGCTCGAATCTGTCGGCCTAACTGACGTAGAGTCCGACGAGCATAACAATGTTTGGGGTTGGATTCGCGGCAGCGAAGGAAAAGGAAACTGTGTTCTCTTAGAAGGTCATTTGGATACTGTTTTCTCCTTCGGAGATGTCAAAGAAATTATTGAAGATGAAGAAGGCAAGCTCCATTGTCCCGGAATTTGCGACGATACGCGGGCAATTGCTGCAAACTTGGCTGTAGCTAAAGCTCTTATTGATTCCGGAATCAAACCTTTTTACGACATCGTCATCGGGGCCACCGTCTGCGAAGAAGGTCTAGGCGGTATGCGCGGCATGAAATGGATTCTGGAAGATCTCTCTAAGACGAACCATATTGTTGCAACTGTTTCTATCGATGGTCCTACAGCCGTTGATTTTTACGCTAACGCTACCGGAATGGTAGATTGGGATGTCATTTTCTCTGGACCGGGTGGACATGCATGGACAGCATTCAAAACTCCAAGTGCTATCCATGCAGCAGCTCGAGCGGTAGCTATGATTAGCGATCTTTGTTTGCCGGAAGATCCGAAGACGACCATTACAGTGAGCTTAATAGAAGGTGGACAAGCCATTCATGGTATTGCCCAAAAGGCCAGCTTCAAAATCAATGCTCGCTCCAATAGCCAAGCTGAACTGAATAAGCTCAACGATGAGCTCGTACGAATCTTCCATTTGGCCTGTGAACAAGAAAATGCAAAATACGGTAACGGGAAGGAGGTTAAGGTCAGCTATGAAAAAATTCTTGATGTTCCTGCCGGAAATCAGGATGATGATGCCTTAATTATCCAAGCTACAAAGGCAGTGACTGCCGCTGTCGGACTGGAAGCCAATTTTAAGCCCGGAGGATGCACTAACACCAATATGTCGATTGCCAGAGGAATACCTGCCGTGACATTAGGACGCGGAGGCCGAGAATTCGGCACACATACGTTGGCTGAATGGTTTGATCCGAAAGACGTGTATTTGTGCGAGCAAAAATCAATCTTGATGTTGATGCTTCTTGCCGGTTTGACTGATGTGTCAAAGCCTATTTATTAAGACATCATAGAAAAAATAAGAGCCTCGTGAAGAGGCTCAAATTTCTAACTATCCTTCGACTCAGTTGCCGGCTTAGCAGGCGTGCCGGTCTCAAACTTGCAGGAGATTTCCGGCATTTGCAGAATCCGAAGATCTCGCTGAGGAAAGGGAATATTGACTCCCTTTTCGTTAAATTTTTTGAGAATCGCACGGCTGATATTAGAGCGTAAAGTGGCTGTTCCTCTTTCCGGATCTGCTACCCAGAAATATGAGGTTAAGTCAATACCGTCATTGCCGAAGTTCGTAAGAATGGTGTAGGGAGCCGGATTAATTAAAACACGCGGCTGGCTGCGGACAATGTCGTTCATCGTGTTGATGCAGTCATCGATATCGGAAGAATAGTCGACGCTGATCGCTACCGTTGTACGGCCCGGTCCGGAGAGATAAGAAGTATTCTTCACATTGCCGGTAACAAACGACTCGTTCGGAATAATTGTGACGCTGCCGTCAAAAGCTCGAACCACGGTATAGCGTGTTTTGATATCGGCAACAATGCCTTCAACACCGGATACGGTTACTAGGTCACCTATTTTTACGCTTCGATCCAGAAGAATAATGAAACCGCTGATGTAGTTCGAAGTAATTTTCTGTAAGCCGAAACCGAGGCCCACACCAACCGCACCGCCGAATACACCGAGAACCGTGACGTCAATACCTACCGATGACAAGCCAATCAAAATCGCAATAAACATTAAAGCGACCTTGAGGATGCGAATCAAAACAACCTTGAGGTTCGTATGCAGGCCGTTCATGGAGTTGAGCCACTTTTCTGCTAACTGTCCGAGCCATTTTGCGATGAATAAGGCTAATGCAATCGTAAAGACCGACAGCAGCATGGACCAAAGGGAAACATCCGAAGACCCTAAAGCAAACTTGGTTGACTCCAGCCATTCTCGGCACTTTGGAAGAACGCCGACAACTTGCAGTGCAACCCCGATCCATAAAGAAAAAGAAATAAAGTTTTCGAGGCTCGAGGCGGCACGTCCCGCACGGAAACTGTGATGAATGATAAAGACGCAGACTCGAATTACAACGAAAGCGCATAGAATCAACCAAACCACAGATTCGATTGGCAGCGGCTGTTGCGGCAGAAGCTTAAATAACCTTGCCGTTACGGTACTCACGAAAATTAGAACTAAGCTGACTAACGGCCAGCAGATGCTCATGAAGAGGCTAAAGAGGCCGCGCTTAATGCCCAACCAGAAGAGTTCTTCTTTTGTCTTGGCTTTTTCAGCGGAGCCTTCTTCATCCTTGATTTCTTCAATGCGCTGACTTTTTTCTAAATGCTCCATCGCAAGTTTTTGCGCATAGGCATTCAGAGATCTTTTCCTCAGCCAATAGAAAACCAGCCAGCCGATAAAGATTGGAACGATTACGCATAAAAGCTGCCAATAAATGATGGGCTTGAAGAGTCCCTCTTCAAACATCACCATGAATTGGTCCAGAATATTATTGTCTCCCGCCAATAAATCTTCTGCAGAATGAGTAGCTTTCGCTACCTTTTGTAGTTCCAGTTCAGCTGCGGTAGGCATATTGTCACCTTCAACTTTTAATTCGTTTTAGTATTAGTTAGAAGTATCGTCAACAGGGTCAAAGTTGAGAATGATCGTTGACGGAATATCTCCCACTGCTGGTTTCGGGAAAGGATTGCAGCTGAGGATAGCTTTTTCAACGGCTTTATCGTAGGCTCCAAGCTTACTGCTCTGCAGCATCTTAGGCTGACCGGTTTGTCTGCCGTTTCTCAAAAGACTGACCTCAAACTTAGCAACGTATTGTCCTCTTCTTGCACTAGCAGGAGGGTTAAATGTTATATGAGGACGGATACAGCTGCGGATGCGATTCTCATACTGAGCCTTCTGGAAGCTGGTCATGGTAGAGGACGGGCGGATATTATAGATGTAATAGGCGCTGCGGAGATAGACGATGCGCCGGAAGGGCGCGTCCAACAGCTGGGTAAAAAAGTGGGCGTCTTCGCCCACACGCAGCGTGGTAAAGCGTAAATCATATTTTTGCAGGTAGTCCCGGCGGCAGAACCGCACCCAGGGTACCGACTCATATTTGGCCTTCCGGAAATCCTGCCAGAATTCCTCGTAAGTATACACCCCGCTCAGCGCAGGCAGATTCGGCCCGCTGCGCCGCAGGGCGCTGCCGTCCTTATCGAGAAACTGCTTGTAGTAGCCATAGACCACCACGTCGGCGTCGGCCTCCCGGGCGGTGCGGAGGGCGTTTTCCAAAAGGTCCGGCAGTACTTCGTCGTCCGAGTCCACATAGCAGAT
>UQNA01000035.1 GCA_900542195.1 uncultured Sutterella sp.
TGTTAACATTCATTTTGGCTTCTTGAATTTTGCCATCTTTAATAGGTTTTAAATGTTCTTGATGGTGTTTGGGATTAAAATAATAACAATAGTAGTCATAAGCATGATATTGATTGGTAAGCTGATGAATCCCAGAGTCTTTAAGTTTCCCTTTTGTAATACGGGAAAAGTTAAAGTCAGATGAAGAAGGAGTCTCTGTTGTTTCCGGAAGCTCACAGATACTCCATAAAGGAATATCAAAAATCTGCGCAAGTGCGACAAGCTCTGGAAGTTTTACTTCTCTGTCGGATTCACCATCGAGCATAGCGCGTATTTTACTGGGTGAGGTTTTGATATTAAACCGTTGAAACATCATATCTGCGATACCGGAATAATTTAAAGTCTGTTCCCCGAGAGCCCGTTCAAAATCTCTCTTCCATTTAAATAATCGTTTCTTTACAAGGGAATTATAATCTTGATTTCCGTTTGAATTATCTGAAGATTTAGAGTTCATAAAAGTTCCTCCCAATAATAAAAATTTAAAGAAGTATAACTATTTTCATCATATCATTGGTACGACAGGAGTTCAATGCGAAAAAATGCCAAAAATGAATCATATTATATTAAAAATAAAAAATAGTATTAATCTAGTTTAGAAATTTGCAAATTATTTATTGTTGTTCTTTTAAATTTATATATTAACTATATATCAACATATCGTAATTACTTATCGGTTTGAATCTTATTTATAAAAGTAATTTTCTATAATTATTGAAACTCAATTCTCAAAAAAAATGTTCGGACTTGGTACTATTCTTAATGTTTTTGCCATTGTTTGTGGCGGCGTGCTTGGTACATTTTTCGGAAAGCATTTATCAAAAGAAAATCAAAATGCTCTGATTTCTGCATGCGGACTTTGTACTCTTTTTATAGGAATTGCCGGCTGCCTTGAACAAATGCTGAAGGTAGAAGGAACTCACCTTTCCTCCTCCGGCTTTATGGTGATTATTCTGAGTTACGCTATTGGAACGTTAATCGGAACGATTGCCAAACTCGAAGAAAAAATTGAGAAATTCGGAGAGTTTCTGAAAGCCAAAGCCAACAGACAAAACGACAATAACTTCATTACTGCTTTTGTTGTCTCTTCCTTGACGGTTTGTATTGGTGCAATGGCGGTCGTTGGCGCAATTCAAGACGGAATTAATCAAGACATATCCATCTTACTGGCCAAATCGGTATTAGATTTCGTCATTATTTTAATTTTAACTGCGTCTCTCGGCATTGGCTGTGCCTTCTCAGCAATTCCTGTAGGAATTTTTCAAGGCTCTATCACGCTTCTTGCAGTCTTTATTGAACCGGTATTGACTTCCAAGGCGCTTGATTACTTATCTATGACCGGATCTATTTTGATTTTTTGCGTTGGAGTGAATCTAATTTTTGGTAAAAAGTTCCAAGTTGCCAATATGCTTCCCGTTCTTCTAGTGGCCGTCCTTTTTGCCTATCTTCCGTGGTTTAATTAATTTGTTTTGTCGGCTTAGCTTTCTTGGGCCAAGCTAGAATAATCATGTTAGCGACAATGGCCGTTCCGCCGATAAGTTCATAAGTGTTAAAAGACGAATTCAAGAAAACAACGGATAAGAGAACTGCTGAGAAGGGTTCAAAGGAGCCGAGGATTGCAGAAATGGAAGGAAGAACAAATTCCGTACTCTTTAGATAACACCAGAAAGCCGCTACAGTGCCGAAAAGAACGATCTGGGCATAAGCAAGAATGGCTGGAATTGTCCACTGTGCATTATCATTGAACGGGGAGGTAAAACACATCGCAATTAAACCTCCGATTAGCATTCCCCAGCCAACAACAAAAGAAACCCCTGCTCTTTCAATGACTTGTTTTGGCTGAACAGTACAAAAGGCACCGAACGCTGCAGATGCTAAGCCCCAAAGCGCACCTGCCCAGGACAAATCAAAAATTTTAAAATTCCCTTTAGAAACAAGAAGAAAGACACCTATCAATGCTAATGCCAAGCAGATAATTTCTTTGAGGCTCGGTTTTCTTCCTTTTGTTAGAACAAAATAAAAAATAATAAATAGCGGGCCAAAGCCGACCATGATGGCAGCAGTTCCGGCATTACTTACGGAAATCGCTTTAAAGAATGTCCATTGAATTAAGAGGACCCCAATCCCGTACACAACAACATCTCTTAAGTTTCTAAAATCTTTAAAAGGAGCAAAAATATTGCTTTTAGTGGAAATTGCATAAAGCAATAAAAGGCAAATACCGGAGCCGAAAAGTCTAAGTGTAGTTAAGTCTGAGGAAACAAAACCACAGGAATTGAATAAGTATTGAGCGCAAACGGCCATAGAGCCCCAGCACCAGCCGGCAAAAGAAGCCAGAAGAACGCCTTTTAAAGAATTAGACATAATTGTTTTTGTTAATCTTGTATTAGTCTGAAAAAACAAATAATTACTGAAATTTGACGGTTATTGATTTAATTCTTTCCGCCATCCGAACGGAAGGTAAATTCCAGGAAGATTCTCAGAAGGGATCTGCAGTCTTTTATACCAATAAATCCAGTGGTCTCGTCCGGGGCGTGTATACCAATCTCGAATCATTTCTATAATATCTTGCACAATTCTTTCGTTTTTATTTTCTTTTCGGCAAGCAATAGAAATTGGCCAAGGAGGACGGTGCCAACCCGTCAAAATCGGAAAAACTTCTTCAGACTCAAGCTCTTCATCAACGAAGCTTGCTCCGATGTCGATTGCAATGCCCTCGCCTTGGATCAGCATTCTTTTACAGACAGAGGCATCGCCAAGAAAGACCTGAGAGTAAGAACTTAAGTCAATACTGTGCTGGCCGTTTTCAAGAATTGGATAGTAAGAGCCGTTGGACATCTGTCTCATGAGAATAGTGTGATTTTTCAGCTCTTCAATGTCTTTTGGGATACCAAATCTTTTCTCATATTTTTTCGACACCATAGGAAAAGTAAATTGATATCCGCTTGGAACCCAAAACAGTTCTTCATGCTTTGGCCGATACCCGAACCAAGCAATGTCGGCGGTTCCATTGAGTAAACCTGTCTCCCCGCAATCCGATGTAAATTGGAGCTGAAGGTTCGGATACTTTGTCCTGCAAATATGGGTCAAGGAATTAATGAATTTGGTGCCGTCTGAATTAACCGGAAAACTGACGGTTAAAGAGTATTCCAAATTTTTTCTAACGCCTGTTCCCTTAATAAATTCTGGACTGCTGATAAATTTCCAATTGCACAGAAGTCGTTGAACGTAGGGCATGAGCTTCTTCACTTCCCATGTTAAGAGAGCCGGTTTTTTCGAGCGATCTAGGATGGTATACCCAAGTTCCTCTTCTAACTGATTTATTAGTTTCGAAGCTCTGGACAAAGGAATGTCTAGAGATTTTGCGGCATCAGTCAAATTACCGGTTTTATTGATTTCCGATAACAGTTGCCAAACTTTTAAGTTCTCTTTTACATTCACTTCTGCCCCCAACGTTAACCGCAATTATAAAAAAACGGACCCCGAAGGATCCGTTTAGCAATTAACTCAAAGAGCTCTAGACTTCAAAAGTACCTTTGACGATAACCTTGGAGTCTTTCATGACTTGTCTGCCTTTCATGAACAGATGAACCGGTTGGTGTTCAGCGTTCATAACAAGCAAGTCTGCATCTTTACCTGCTTCCAAAGTTCCTTTGTTTTCTAAGCAAAGGGCTGTAGCAATTGTTCTTGTCAGAGGCAAGAGTGCCTTTTCAAGACCAATCTTCTTAGCTAACTTCTGGAGGATAAGCAAGTTGTCAGATACCTTGCAAACTGCCAAGCCAACCATTTCACCCTTTTCATCAAATCTTGGCATGGAGCCATGACCGTCAGAAGAGAAAGTGATTCGATCGATTGGAGCGCCGTTTTCGAGAGCCATTACAAAAGCGTCAGAGGCATCGCCCATGTAATTTCCGCCGCTGGTAGTGATATCAATATATCCGCCGGCTTTGGTAAATTCAATGGCTTGTTCGAAAACAACCTTATGGCGACCTACGTGTGTCGGACGAATATGCTTGATAGGCATGCCCATCTTTACACATTCCATAAATGCCGGGAATGCGATTGGCAGATCTCCTAAGTGTACATGCAAGTAAGAATCGTGACCGCAAATCATGCCGCCTACTCGGCAATCAGAAAGAACACGAAGAACTTCTTGAGTAGTTGGGAATGAGCAGCGATGGTCTCCCATTGCAATCTTCACACCCAAGCATTCCGGAATTGTCAGAAGATCCTTACGAACATCACCAGTAACGGTTGTCGGAGGATAGCGATAGTTTGAGGTCCACATCCAGCCAGAAGCACCTTCCTTTGTTAAGGCTCTTACTTTAGCCATAAGGGCTTCGATAGGACGAGTTTCGCTGTCGGTACCAGAAACACCGACAAAGGATGTAATACCCGCTTCAACTAATTCAGAAAAGTTGAGTTCAGGTGCACGAGTGACTGTGCCGCCTTCCCCGCCGCCTCCGGTGACGTGGATATGCTGGTCAATCAAACCTGGGGTAACAATCGCACCTTCTAAATCAACTTCTTCAAGTCCCGGTACTTTGGCATCAATATGATCATCGATAGCGATAATCTTTTGTCCAACTACCAGGATGTCTTTACGACCTAAGTGTTCTGGTGCGTAAACTTCTGCGTTTCTAAACAAATATCCGGTTGGCATTCAAGACTCCTAATTATGAACCGAGAACGAAAATGTTCATGATCCAAAGAGAGCAAATGGCGATGATCGGAGGAACAGCCATGATCTTGAGCATGTCAGCACCCTTGATGCCGATAACGCCAAGGCAGCGGCCCATGTACTGAACCTGAGAACCCATCAAATAAATAGCTGGGATGCAGATTGCGAGTTCTTGACCGTTGATAGCGCCCTTATCGAACAAAGCAACAGCAACGCCGACGCCGCCGCCCATGGACATCCATCCGCCAAGCAAAATGGTTGCAGCTTCACCAGGAAGACCAAAGATACCCATGATTGGTCCGAGGCCTGTACCGATTAAAGCGAGGAGACCGGACACGTCCAAGATACGAATGATAACGAAAGCCATCAAAACGTTCGGAATTGTGGAGTGTGTGGCAATGTTCCAGCCTTGAATAGCACCGTTAACGAAAACGTCGGTGACCATTGGTTTAGAGTTTGGACTACTAGACATTATCTCTCTCCTTCTTATTTCTTAGAACGTAATTGGATCAAACGCATGAGGTTGGCACCACATACCTTACCAACGAGAAGAACGCCTAAGCAAACGCCCAAGCTTACTGGTACTGCAGGTTTGCCATCAGCGGCTACTAATGTGAAAAGAACTGCGCCGGATGAGAAGAAGTTTGTAATACAAGCATCAGCGGTCATCTGGAAAGCAGCAAAGTTATTGATTTCTCTATCAGTAAGAACGTTGTCGTCCTTTAACTGACGTGTCAAAGCGGCGCCGCCGTCAGTAGATTGAAGAGAAGCAATAAGAGCCAAGCCGGCGGCTCCCGGAACACCAATCAATGGTCTGAGGATCGGAGTAAGTAATTGACGGCAAGCCTTCAAAGCACCAAAGTGATCGAAAATGGTGATCATGGCAAGGGCGAACATAACTGTTGGGACCAATGTTAAAGCGAACATGAAGCCGTCAATAGCACCGGAACCGCCTTTACCACGGAAGTTAGCCATGGCAGTGTGAATACCGTCAGCGTTTTGAGAAACGCCGGATACCAACTTACCAAAGCCGCCATTCAATGTAGTGAAGTCAAAGATACCCCACCAATGAGTAGATGCGCAAACACCTGAGAAGAAGACAATAGCGATTGCAAGAGAGATGTAATTACCGATGGTAACCTTCTCACTTCTCCAGCCGTCCATTTCAGGTTTTGGAGTATTAGCAGTTGAAGCCATATCAATTCCTGTTAAAAGTAGAGATGAAAAATAGAAGGACTTATTTATATGTGTAATGGAAGAGCCGCAGAATGCGATCTATAAGCCCCCCTTACCGATAGCAAAAAATGCTAACAAGTGAATTATGTAAGTTTTAATTCTTATTATCTATTCAGGTTTTATCTAATAGCATGAGAATTAAAAATTTAAATGTTGAAAGATATATACATATCATTCAAAATAAAAAATCACCTTATAAAATAAATAGATAGAAAATATTTTGTTTTTCTTAGAGTATTTTATATCTCCATAGTATTAAGCAAATACCCTATAAAAAATTATGAAACTTTCTATTTGGAGAAGTCTTGATAAGGGTTGTTTCTTGCGATTTTTCAGATAGTAAAAGTAGTTTTTATCGTACACAAAGAAAAAATCTAGGCACTTTTTCTTCCTTTGTCATGAAAGAACTTACCTGATTGCTTCTAAATATTTAGAAAGCAATATATAGAATGAAAACCAGAGTGGTGATTTGCCAGATTGTAAGCTCTGCACTATTATCCTTGTTCTCACTAATCCTGATTATTAAATAGGAGACTAAAAATGGGCAGACCTTCTGCAGATTATTTCAAAGTCGAAGTTCCAGAAGAACAAAAAAACAGAGTGCTTAAGCCGGGCGATGTTTCTTTAAGAACAATTGAAAGAGTTAACGGAGTATTCCAAGTTACATTCGCCTGGTGCGATATGGTTGGAGTCGTTCATGAAAAAGCTTTCAACCGCGGCGACATCTTCACTAACTTTGATTCTGTACTGAAGACATTCACAGAAACCGGTCTTCCGTTTAACTTGAATGCTAAGAAAGAATTTCATGAAAAGCTTTGCCAATTAGCTACTTTCTTAGTAAAGACAGAAGCTCCCGCTGCTCAGGAACAGAAATCTGAAGCACCTGCAGCTGAACAAAAATAATTTCTGCTCAGATTAACGGAATTTTCTTCAAAAGGCCAATCACTTTTCATCGTGCTTGGCCTTTTCTGCTGTTCTTCCCGATTATAATTTCCGAATGCATGAAGTTTTGTCAAAAAGTTACCGGCAGAAAGTATTACACACCGCAAGGTTAGTTATTCTCTCCTTGCTCTTTTTGTTTCAGGCCGGTTGTTCTATTTTTAATTCTTCCACCATTTCCGGTTATGCGCCGGTAGAGTACGACGGTACTCCCGGATCAAATGTACTCGAGACAGCAATGTCGCAAATCGGAAAAAAATATTCTTACGGCAAAGCTTCTCCTTCTCAAGGATTTGACTGTTCTGGCCTTATTTACTGGGCTTATCAGTCTCACGGCATCACTGTCCCAAGACGTACCCAAGATCAATCAAAAGCGGGAATAAAAATAAAAAGAGCCGACGCGAAATTGGGAGATATAGTTGTATTTAAAATCGGAAGACGCCTCCATACCGGTCTCGTCGCTGATAAAGGCCGTTTTTTGCATGCGCCCTCTTCCGGCTCTCATGTTCGTTTGGAGTCAATGAATGGAGTCTTCTGGAAACCTCGGCTGGTTGGTTTCCGCCGCATTATTTATTAAAAATATGATAATTTTTAGCTTTTTTGCATAATTAGTTTGATATTTTTGAACTACTTAGCTGATACCTAACTCAAGGAAAAAATATGAGAAGTGACAAAATCAAAAAAGGACCTGAGGCAGCTCCTCATCGTTCTTTGTTATATGCATTGGGATTAACAGACGAAGAACTTAAAAAGCCATTAATTGGAATCGTAAGTTCCAAAAACGACATTGTTCCGGGACATATGAATCTGGACAAAATTGTTGACGCTGTTAAACAAGGCGTTGCTTTGGCCGGAGGTGTTCCAATCGTATTTCCTGCAATCGCTGTCTGTGACGGCATTGCCATGGGCCACGAAGGTATGAAGTATTCTTTGGTTAGCCGTGAACTTATCGCTGACAGCACTGAAGCTATGACAATTGCTCACGCCTTAGACGCCCTTGTGATGGTTCCTAATTGCGATAAGAACGTTCCCGGACTTTTAATGGCTGCCGCCAGACTTAATATTCCTACAATTTTCGTCTCAGGCGGAGCAATGAGCGCCGGTACTATCGGTAAGAAGAAATTGTCTTTGGTTTCTGCCTTCGAAGGTGTCGCTGCATTCAAAACAGACAAAATTGATGCAGAAAAGCTTAAAGAAATTGAACATAAGGCTTGTCCGACATGCGGATCTTGTTCCGGCATGTTTACAGCTAACTCCATGAACTGTTTGACAGAAGTTCTCGGAATGGCACTTCCCGGAAACGGAACAATCCCTGCAGTCATGAGTGCTCGTATCCGTTTGGCTAAACAAACCGGTATGAAGATCATGGAGCTTCTTGAGAAGAATATTCTTCCCCGCGACATCATGAAAGAAGATGCTTTCATGAATGCAATGACAATGGATATGGCTCTAGGCTGTTCCACCAACTCCATGCTTCATTTACCGGCGATCGCTCATGAATGCGGCATTAAATTGGATATGCATTTGGCCAATGAGATATCCGAAAGAACTCCAAACCTTTGCCATCTCTCTCCTGTTGGCTCACACTTTATAGAAGAGCTCAACGAAGCCGGAGGCATTCCCGCTGTTATGAAGGAAATTGCCAAGAAAGGTCTTCTGAAGACAGATTTGATGACCGTGACAGGCAAGACTATTAAAGAGAATTTGGCAGATGCCGAGATTAAAGATCCTGAAATTATTCGTTCTATCGACAATCCATACAGTGAAACCGGTGGAATTGCTGCCTTGTTCGGCAATTTAGCCCCGGACGGCTGTGTCGTAAAAAGAGCTGCAGTGGCTCCTGAAATGCTGGTTCATAAAGGTCCAGCCAGAGTATTCGACTCCGAAGAAGAAGCAATTAAGGCCATTTGGGATCAAAAGATTAAAGCCGGAGACGTTGTTGTCATCCGCTACGAAGGTCCTAAAGGAGGTCCCGGCATGCGTGAAATGCTTTCTCCGACATCAGCCATTATCGGCAGCGGTTTAGGCTCTTCTGTAGCCCTTATTACCGACGGAAGATTTTCCGGTGCTACTAGGGGCGCGGCGATTGGCCATGTCTCTCCTGAAGCTGCTATTGGCGGTCCGATTGGATTGTTGGAAGAAGGAGACATCATTTCCATCAATATCCCGGAACACAAAATTGAAGTTGAACTCTCAGACGAAGAGTTGGAAAAGAGAAAAGCCAAATGGAAGCCAAGACAGCCTAAGATTACAACCGGCTATCTGGCAAGATATTCCAAACTTGTCAGCTCCGGAACTTCAGGCGCTGTTCTTTCATAAAATTTAAAATAACTAAGGGAGGCTTCGGCCTCCTTTCTAATCCCCTGGAGAAAATCTTGAGTACCTTTTCTTGTAATGAAGACCTTTGTTCCGGATGCGGAACATGCGTTTTTGTCTGCCCAAAACATTTATTGACCTTGGAAGATAGACACCCGGTAATGCCAGAAGAGAATGCTGACAAATGCACGGAGTGCGGTCAATGTGTTGCCTTTTGTCCTGAGGGTGCTGCTGAACAAGAGATTTCAGAAGGCAAAACTTTAGGACCTAGTCTGGCTTACGACATTAAAAATAAAGCCATTATTGACGGAGCTCTTAAAAGTCGCCGCTCCTATCGAACGTTTGCCAAAAGACCTGTCTCTCCGGCTTTAATAGAAGAGATTCTGGAAGTCGCCAATTTGGCCCCGTCCGGAAGAAATGCCAGATTTTTAAGATGGATCGTTTTACCCACACCGGCAAAAATTAGAGAATTTAATCAAACAGCTTTGAATTGGCTTGTTAATGAGGCATCTGAAGATTCTGCTTTTATTAAGCGCTACAACCCTGAATCGATGATTGAGCTGCTGAAAAATGGCAAAGACCCCTTCTTCTGCGGGGCTCCAGCTGCAATATTTTTAGTTGGAGACAAGAATCAGCGTTGGGGAGAAATTGATTGCGCCATTGCTGCCACCTACTTTAATTTAGCCGCTGAAGCCAGAAATATTGGCTGCTGTTTTGCCGGCAGAGGTACTAATATTGCTCAGGCTTCCCCTGCTCTTCGTCAACTTCTGGGAGTTCGGGATAACGAAAGTGTTTACGTCGGTCTGTTCTTTGGTCACAAGACCGTTCAAGCACACCATGTCCCAGCACGCGGTCGAGTACCAGTAACTTTCCTGTAATCGTATAAAGCGAGGACTATGACACAAAGTTTATGGTCCTTGCTTCGGTTAAAAATAATTAGACGTTAAGAACTCAAAAGGCTCGTTAAAGTAACGTCTCTATTCAAAAGCAAATTTACTTAGGCTGAGTTTCCTTTCTATCATTTTTCGTTTCACTTTAGTGTTTTTTTCGTTCCGTATTGGAACGAAAAAAAGCATTTTTGGAACGAAAAATGCCATCAGCCATTTCAAAGAAAAGAAAAAATAAAAAACAGTATCAACAAAGTGTGATTTTTTCATTTCCGAAGAAGAAGCCGCAGAAAAAAGACGGTATAGCCTGAAGTTCCAAAGGTTACTATCGGACTATTCCGTCTTGATACTAGAAAGATGCTCTTCTTCCCAAAATCCTAGTAAGTTTCGAAAATTCTTCTTGCTTCTTCTAGATCTGAAGTTTTCTTTAAAGCCAGCTGGAGAAGAACTCGGGCCTTTTGCGGATTTAAAGAACCGGCATTAATAAAGTTTTGCCATTCAGAGTTTGAGTCAACTACCAGACCGCTTCCTGTTCTGCTGGAACGTACTACTAAAACACCTTTGTTTGCAGCCCTCTCAAGTCCGGAGAATGCATTTTTGTGAATGCTCCCATTGCCCATCCCTGCATATATAATACCTTTTGCTCCGGCTGCCACTGCTGCATCGATAAGAGTGGAATCCTGGTTAGCATGTGCATAGATGATGTCGACTCGCGGTAAATCTTTAACGTCTTGGACAGAAAACTCTGTTTGAGTAGTATGGGGCTTAACGCTTTGTTTGAAGAAATAAGGAGTGCCTCCCGTAACCGTCCCCAAAGCACCGAACAGTCTGGACCGAAAAGTGTCAACATTGGTGGTATTTGTTTTGGTCACATCTCTAAGTCCATGAATCTCATCATTCATGACGGCGAGAACTCCTTTTCCTTTTGCTTCAGGACAAACCGCAACTTTGACTGCTTCAATAATATTCATGGGGCCGTCCGCACTGATTGCAGTTGCCGGTCTCATTGAACCAACCAAGATAACGGGTTTATCGGAAGACAACACTAAATTCAATAAGAAGCCTGTTTCTTCCAGAGTGTCGGTGCCGTGAGTGATGACAACGCCTGTAATTGAGTCGTCATCTAAATATTTTTGAGAAATCTCGGCAAGTTTTTCCCAGATATCATCAGTCATGTCTTCGCTGCCGATATTGCTTACCTGCTCTGTAACAATCTCAGCAATCTCTGCTAATGCAGGAACAGAATCTACAATGTCCGCGACAGTTGCAGAACCAGGAACATATCCTGTTGTTGCAGTGGAAGAAGCAGCTTTTCCTGCAATGGTTCCGCCGGTGGCAAGAATAGCAACTTTAGGTAGCTTCGGATTCGTCACTTTCAACTCCGTGAAAAAAGTTTTTTAAAAGTAGATATCAAAAAGGCGTTGCTCAGAAAACAACGCCCTCAAGAGAATAATTACACTGTTATGGCTTTAAAACTTCAAGACCACCCATGTAAGGTCTTAAAACTTCAGGAACGGTAACACTGCCGTCTGCATTCTGATAGTTTTCGAGAACGGCGACTAAAGTTCTTCCAACAGCCAATCCGGAGCCGTTCAATGTATGCACATATTCCGGTTTGTTTTGTGCATTCTTAAAGCGAGTCTGCATTCTGCGGGCTTGGAAAGCTTCACAGTTAGAAACGGAGCTGATTTCGCGATAAGTGTTCTGGGCAGGAATCCAAACTTCCAAGTCGTATGTCTTAGCTGAACCGAAACCCATGTCGCCTGTGCAGAGTGTAATAACACGATACGGTAAGCCGAGTTTCTGAAGAATCTTTTCTGCGCATACAACCATTTCTTCAAGATGCTGGTAGCTGTCTTCCGGCTTTGTAATGCGGACCATTTCGACTTTTTCGAATTGGTGCTGGCGAATCATACCGCGTGTGTCTTTGCCATAAGAACCGGCTTCCGAACGGAAGCAAGGAGTCTGAGCGGTAATCTTAATTGGCAAGTCAGATTCTTTGAGCATCAGACCTCTGACGGAGTTAGTTAAAGTAACTTCAGAAGTCGGAATCAAATAGAAAATCTCACCCTCGCCTTCTTGACCGCCCTTCTTGGCGGCAAACAAGTCTTCTTCAAACTTAGGAAGCTGACCTGTACCGATTAAGGTTTCTTGGTTAGCGATATAAGGCGTATAGCATTCTGTATAGCCGTGTTCTGTTGTGTGAGTGTCCAGCATGAACTGAGCAAGAGCGCGGTGAAGACGTGCAACAGGTCCCTTCATGAAAGCAAAGCGTGTGCCGGCAAGTTTTGTACCGGTTTCAAAATCCAAACCCAAAGGAGCACCGACATCAACGTGGTCTTTGATTTCAAAATCAAATTCGCGCGGTGTACCCCAGCGGCGGACTTCAACGTTTTCAGTTTCGTCTTTGCCGACCGGAACGGATTCGTGCGGAAGATTTGGAATAGTTAAAAGAAGATCTGTCAAAGCTTTCTTAAGCTCTTCGGTTCTCTTTTCTAAGTCGCTTAATTTGGAAGCAATTTCACTTCCTTTCTGCATGAGCTGAGTGGCGTCTTGACCGGACTTTTTAGCGGCGCCGATCTGTTTGGCTACAGCATTTCTTTGGGCCTGAAGCTGTTCGGTTTCAGATTGAACAGCCTTTCTTTCGGACTCAAGAGCGTTGTATTTTTCTACAGGAAATTCAAACTTTCTCGTTGCCAATCTGGCGACAACTTCATCCAAGTTTTTGCGAAGGAGGTTCTGGTCAAGCATTTTTATTAATGTCTCACAATTTTTTTAAACATAAGTAGAGATTGTACGCCATAAGAGAGCAATACTTCAGGAGGCAATTCTCTAGGTTCGGTTATTTTGGATTGACGTGGTCAGGCTCGTTATATTTATTCCCGGTTTTCAAGCCTTCCGGGGCCGATTGCGCCGATCTTGCTTCTTGATTAAGACGTTGAAGTTCTTTCAGTCTTTCCCCAATTTTGATTTCTAAGCCTCTTGGAACAGGATGATAAAAGCGAAGTTCTTCCAAATCATCCGGGAAATACTTTTCGCCTGCAGCAAACGCGCCCTCTTCGTCGTGGGCGTAGCGATAATGAGTTCCATAGCCTAAATCACCCATCAGTTTAGTAGGTGCGTTTCTTAGTTTCAAGGGGACAGCTCTTGTGGAGTCTTTTTTAACAAAAGCCTTCATTTGGTTATATGCCTTGTAGACAGCATTAGATTTCGGAGCCATCGCTAAATAAATCACGGCATTCGCCAAAGCTAACTCCCCCTCAGGAGAACCAAGGCGCTCGTAGATCCTAACCGCTTCACTAGCTAAGGTAATGGCTCTTGGGTCAGCGAGACTGATATCCTCAATAGACATCCGTACCAATCTTCTGCCGAGATAAAGAGGGTCAACACCGCCGTCAAGCATTCTGCACATCCAGTATAGCGCCGCATCCGGATCAGAGCCTCTGACGGATTTATGGAGAGCGGAAATCTGGTCGTAAAAATTCTCTCCTCCTTTGTCGAATCGGCGAATAGTTGAAGGAAGTGTCTTTCTAACGAAATCTTCAGTGATGACATGGATACCATTATCCCGGGCAACCGTCGTAATAACATCAACGGCATTTAGAAAGCGTCTTGCATCACCGTCCGCGAGATTAAAGAGGATGTCCTTGGAGTTTTCTTCAAACGAAAGATCAGGAAATTCTTGTTTGTTTGCTCTCTCTAACAGTTCATTTAAATCAGCTTTAGAAAGAGATTCAAGAACATAGACATTGGAGCGGGAAAGCAACGCAGAGATAACTTCAAAGCTCGGATTTTCAGTGGTGGCGCCGATAAAAGTAAAAAGACCGCTTTCCACATGAGGAAGAAAGGCGTCCTGTTGGCTCTTAGAGAACCTATGTACTTCATCGACAAATACCACGGTAGATTTGCCGGTGGCTTCTCTGTATTTTGTAGCCTTTTCTACAGCGTCTCTAATATCTTTTACTCCTCCGAGCACTGCGGAGATAGAGATAAACGGCAAATGAAAAGCATCGGCCATTAATCTGGCAAGCGTGGTTTTACCGACTCCCGGAGGGCCCCAAAGAATCATCGAGTGAGGATGTCCGCTTTCAAAAGCGCTTCTCAGAGCTTTGCCCTCTCCAAGAATTTGTTTTTGACCGACTACCTCATTAATTGTTTTGGGCCGCATGCGTTCAGCCAAAGGAGAGGCTTTATCTTCTACATTGTTTTTCTTTGTTTTTGTCGGTTCCGAAGAAGAGCCTGCACTTTCAAACTCGAATAAATTGTCTTGCATTTCGCTGATTTTTTAGAGATTTTTTGACTTTGGAAACATTAGCAATTAGGAAAGAAATTTTCAATGTCCTGTTGATTGGAACTAATGTAATGGAATGAGAGGTTTGTAACCGGCAATTATTTTTCCTTCTCTCCATTACATTAGTTCGCACTTCTCATAGTTCGAAAAACACATTGAAGCGTCTCGTCTATATGATGAAAACGTGAAGAGAGATGATTCTCCATCAAATTCCTCTTATCAGATAAAACTTTAGGCTCAAGCTTGTCGCCTGAGCCATTTTTTTGTTGTGTTGCGGTTACCAATTACCAAGCTCCCATCCAGGTAATCAGCAACGCATTAATCAAGTCAATTAAGAATGCCCCTACGATACTAACAATCAACCAGGCTCTTGGACTAGTTCCATATTTTTCAGCAATAGCCTGCATGTTTGCCAAACCGTTAGCCGTAGCACCCATTGAGAAACCGATACCGCCGACGCAGAGCATCGTCGCGTCGTAGTTTCTTCCGAAGACCAAGAATACGCAGATCCAGAGGAACAGCACGGTAAGGATGGTTTGACAGGCCAAAATAACAACTAAAGGTCCGGCCAAATTGATAAGTTCGTTAAGCTTTAGGCTGTTGATGGCCATCGTAACGAACAAGACCAAGCTAATATCGGCAACAGCGTTCAGGCCTTTGCCGTCCACTCTGTATTTGCCGGAGAAATCGCCGACGTTCCTGACAATAGCTGCAACCATCATGGATCCGATATAGGCGGGAAGCGTGATGAAGTGATCAAGGAATGATGAAACGGCGACTCCGGCAGCCATACTTAGAGTAACGATGCTGGTAGCTTTCATTAACTGAGCGGTCATTGTCGGCTGATGGTCCGAGTCGATTACGTCGGTGTCGAACTCCTCCGGAATCTTTACGTCTTCATTGGAGACGTTTTCGATAGGAGTTTTGACTTTGTATTTCCTAATAAGAAAACTTCCTAAGGGCGCTCCGATGATCAAAGAAGCCACCATACCGAAGGTGGCTGCCGTAATGGCGACAGCTGTTCCTCCTACAATCCCATAGGTTTGTTCGAAGTAAGGCCCGAAAGCGGCGGCAGTTCCTAATCCTCCCATCATAGAGACAGAACCTGCCAGAATGCCGTAATGCATATCTAGTCCCAGCCATTCAGCGACTCCCATTCCCAAGAGATTTTGCAGAACGGTAAGAACTGTAACGGCTATAAGAAATCCAATTAACAGCCCACCTCCCTGCTTGACCACTTTCAGGCCTGCTGAAAGACCAATGGTGGTAAAGAAAGCAAGCATTAAAAGAGTTTGGAGGGAAGAATCAAAGTTAACGGTCAAAATTCCGTTGGCTTTTAAACCGGATAATAAGAAGGCGAAAGTCATACCTCCGATCACCGGACTTGGGACTGCAAATCTTTCGAATAAATAAACTCTTTTTCTAACCCACACACCAAAATAATACGTACAGATAGCCAGTGCAACGGCCTGCACAGAAGAGACGTCAATAGTAAAAAGAGTTTCACCTGCCATTAAAAATCTTCCTTCCTAAGAAATGATTGAGAATAAAAACTAATTTTGTTATAAAAAAACTTCTAGAAACAAATATCTACAAGAAAGTTCCCCAAATAGGCACAGAGGGGGCGGTCCACAAGAATAACATTCCTTCCCGCATTTTTCCTTTTTTATAATGAACGAATGCATTGCAAGAAAATCTTATATACAGCACTAGCCGCCGGACTGCTGGCCTTTACTGGCTGTGCGAGCAAACATCCCTTGGAAACACCACTGGGACAAAGCTCTTTTACCGAATACTTAGCTGAAACTCGAGCTTGGATAGCCGAGAACCGTCATTTCGTTATGGACGACCATGAGAAGGAGCTAACCTACCATTCACCTTTTGAAATCCGGCCAGCCGGAAAAACGGACAAAGGTATTCTGCTAATTCACGGGTTGGGAGATTCTCCGTGGACTTACCGAGACCTCGCTCCAAAGCTAGCCGAGCAAGGAATGCTTGTCAGAACGGTACTGCTCCCCGGACATGGAACAAAACCCGCAGACATGATTGGTGTCACCAGCGAAGACTGGAATAAAGCCGTTCAAGAACAAATAGATCTTTTAAAGAAAGAAGTTCCGAACGTTTGGCTCGGAGGATTTTCAACCGGAGGCAACCTCGCCTTCTCTCATGCAGCCGCAGATCCTGAAATTAGAGGTCTGATTTTGTTTTCTCCGGCTATCGAAATCCGGACTAAGTTAGTTGAACTGGTTCCTTTCGCTGATCTCTTTATAGACTGGTTAAGAAAACCGGATAAAAAGACGGAAGGCGTCCTGCCTTTTAAATACGGGACAATTCCTCTTGACGGCTTGAACGCATTCAAAGATACAATGGATGACGCCGATAAGGCCTTAAAGAAGAGGCCATACGATAAACCTGTGTTGGTAATGATGAGTGCTAACGACTCTATCGTTGACACTCAATCTCTCTTGAAAGTTTTTGACAAACAGCTGACCAATCCCAATTCAAAAATTATTTGGTATGGAGAGTTGCCGAAAAGCAAAACTCCTCTGAGTTCGAGAATTGTTGCTAAGAAGACCTTTCTTCCCAGCGAAAGAATCGAAACATTCTCTCATATGGCTCTGACTTACTCTCCGGAAAATGAGTGGTACGGCAGAAACGGTAAGTACCGCTATTGTGTGAACCGTTCTACCAGAGGCTACTATGAGAAATGCATGGCTGCTCCAGAAGTCTGGTACGGTGCATACGGAACCGTAGATGGTGGTCGAATGTTTGCACGGTTAACTTATAACCCGTATTTTTTCAGGCAGTTAGATGACATTGAAAAGGTTATTGCGGCTGGAACAACTGAACTTAGGCCAAATACCATTCTTGAGAAAGTAACTCCAATTAAGGCTTCCCACTGAAGCAGATGCCGAAGAAAGCCAAAGGATTATGAATACTATGTTGAAATTAAAATCTGTTTTACTTTTAGCAGCAGCTGCCGTCTTGGCAGCAGGACTTTCCGGCTGTTCCGACGAGAATGTCGGCAGCGTATCTTTGGGTATTTTGACCTTAAAGGATATCAAGATTAGTGCGTTCCAAGACAGAGACGTCCCGGGGGTCACTTGTCATGTGGCTAGTATTGACTCGCCTTTGACTCTCAGTGACCCGTCCGACGCTTCCGTCTCATGTGTTCAAACCGGTGAGATCACTCCGGAGATGATTGAAAACGTCAAAAGAAACAAGACCGGAGAAGTGGTCTTTAAACAGTCCAAAAGCGTATTTCTTAAGACCTTAAAGATTAAAAGAATCTTTGATGAAAAGAACCAAACATTAATGTATATCGCCTACACCACGAAAGAATTTAACGGCAGCTTTAAAAATAGTTTGTCTACGATTTCTCTCTGGAGGACAAAAGCATACAATCCGGCAATTGCCGCTGAAAATCAGAACTAGTTTCTGAGAGACAAGCAAATCATGATTGCCGTTTACTCTCTTTGTTAAAATCAGCTTTTTTATTGGAGAACAAAAATGAACCAAGTTATTACTTGCGAAAATGCTCCGGCAGCAGTCGGTACATATTCAGTAGCCTTTAAGGCTGGCAACACTCTTTACTGCTCCGGACAACTCGGGATCGATCCTTCCACAGGTGAATTGCCGAATTCTGTTGAAGCTCAAGTTCGTCAGGCTTTCAGAAATGTTTTCGCAATCGTTGAAGCTGCCGGCGGCAAACCTGCAGATATCGTAAGACAGACTGTATATTTGACAGATCTCGCTAATTTTGCCGTTGTTAACAAAGTCATGGCAGAAGTTTTCAAGGCTCCTTATCCCGCAAGAAGCTGCGTACAAATTTCTGCATTGCCTAAAGGCGGATTAGTAGAAGTTGAAGCAACCGCAGTGATTGACTAAGCTTTTACCATGGAGTGGACCGCGGAAGAAGGCGGTTCACCATGTCACGAACGGCAGGCTCAGAATCGGCCATTTTATCCTGCAGAGTCACCTGATTAACAGGCTTTTTCATGGCAACGATCTGAGTCTTTTCATTTTTCTTCAAAAAGAAAAGACGAGCATCTTTTAGATAGGGGAAAGGTTTTTGAGCGACTCGGGCTTCGTACATAATGGTCGCAGGACAAACAAGCTCATCCTTAGAAGGTTTCTTGACAATTTTGACAGTTAAACCTTTATCCTCTAAAGCTTTCTTCAAGAAGAGAAAGAAAGAAGGCGGAGCACTGTTATTGTCAACCAAACAAACAGTGTCAAATCCAAAAGAATTTCTAAGATAGTAGCCGTTAAACTCACTCGCACATCCCCCTAATAGGAACAGTGCGGAAGCAGAGAATATAACTGGTAAGTATTTAGACATAAACTTTGGAAAAAACAGTACGAAGGATTATTCTAACAATCTAACACTTTTTGAAGGCATTTATTTTATAAATATGGCAGGTAAAAATACTAAATATCCCGTAATAGCTTTATGGAATCCTATTTGGACCATCGTTTGGTCCCTCCTCTTTTCACCGGTATTCGGTGCATTCCTTCAAAGAACAAATTGGGCAGAAATGGGAGAACCGGATAAAGCAAGTCAAAGCGGTATCTGGGTTGCACTCGGGTTGATTTTTTTAGGCGGCTATCTTTTTGCAGAGCCCTTTTTGCCGGATGCTAATGATTTTTCTCAATATTACTTTTTGATTTGCTGGTTCATCTTCTATTTCTTATGGGTAGTCTTTGACGGACGTTTCCAAGTTAAAGCCGTTGCTGATCGCTATGGTACCGATTACCATCACAAGCTTTGGGGGAAACCTCTGATGCTCGGCGCAGGCGGACTTCTTCTTTGGACAGCCGTTTCATTAACCTACATCATGGGTTTGGTCATGATGGGCTTCATCAAAATCGATTAATGCAGTCAGAATCTTTTTTCTCAGCTGCGCACGATGTGTTCAGCGAGACCAATGAACTTCTGTCGGGAGATCTTCTCCTGGCCGATAATTCGTTGGAAGAAACGGCTAATGAAAATCTGTCGGTCCGATATCGAAAATTAGCCCTTTTGTTTGCCTTCGGAGGCTCATTAGGAAAGAATCCGGAACGCGCCGTTTCTCTTTTTAAAAAGTCTGCAAATTTAGGAGATATCGAGTCGCCTTTTTATTTAGCGATGGCTCTGAGAGAAGGTTTTGGAGTACCTCAGAATCTTCAAGAATCTTTTGCTTGGCTGAGAATCTCCGCGGCAAAGAATTTCGCTCCGGCCCTTTATGAAATGGCATTTGCGCTTCAGGAAGGAATCGGCTGCCAAAAAGATCCAATCTCTGCCTCTCAATTGTTTTCTAAGGCGGCCAATCTTAAATATCCGAAGGCTGTCTCTAGAATGCTTCGTTTCTCACTTGAGAAAGAGAAAATTGATTTAAAAGAAGTTTTGTATTGGATAAACGCCGGAAAAAATTCTGTTCCAACCTCGATGTACGCATGTGCTAAGGAGCTTTTAAGTCGGCCTGCCCCTCAAATTCATCAGGCTATCTACCTATTAGAAGAAGGTGCTGCTCTAGGGGATACAGAGTGTCAAGCTGCTTTGGCTGCTTTCTGGTATGAAGGATTGTATTGTTCTTCAAACATGGTTTTAGCTCTTGTTTTTGCCCATATGGCGGCATCCAGAGGACACTATTTGGCTTCTCAATGGCTTGAGAATTGGAGGAACCAGGCTACTGATAAGGAACTGAGCGAAGCTGCAGAAATAGCATCCGGCGCGTCTTCTCGTCAAATTATCGAGAATTTGCGCCGGAAAGGACTAAATGTTTAAGCAGAATAGAAATTGTGAGTTGCAATGCGCTGATGGCAAGAAAGCTCACTTAACTGTTTCAAACCGTTCTTTTTAACATCCATTCTTAGATTTTGAAGGATATGGACAGCTGACGGCGCTATATCTCCGGCTAATAAGCCGCACTCGATATTTTCTGAAACTGCACCGTGCAGATAGATAGAAGACAGAATGGCACTGACGAAGTCAAATTTTTGAGCAAACATAGCACCCATCATTCCGCATAACGCATCCCCTGAACCTGCTGTGGCTAGGCCGGCTGTCCCGGTCGGATTAATCCAAGTAACACCGCTCTTTTGGGCAATCACGGTTCCATTTCCTTTAAGAACGGCCACAGTACCCGTTAAAACGGAAATCTCTTGAGCACGCATGATGCGATCAGATTGAACGTCTTTGACGGTTGTCTTTAAAAGACGAGCAGCTTCACCCGGATGGGGAGTAAGGACGGTATGGGCGCTTCTTTGAGCGGTTTTACTCATCAATTCAGAGTCTTGAGCGATCATAGTGAGCGCATCAGCGTCAATTATCAAAGGAATCTGAAGATCCAACGCTTCGTTGAGACGCTGACGAGCCTTCTGGCTAAAGCCAAGGCCAGGGCCGATGACTAAGGCATCAATTTCCGAAAAGTCGATTTTTTCTCGGAACATAAGTTCCGGGCAACCCGGATCGTAGACAAGATTTTCTTCTACCAATTCGACAAGTGCAGAGCCTGCACCCATGCGAAGAGCAGCAGCGCCGGCGATAAGTGCAGCTCCTACCGTGCCCTTGCCTCCTCCGATAATGCCTAAGCGTCCGAAGTCTTTTTTAGAGGAGATAAGTTTCCTAGGAGCTAAAACTGATTTGAAATCAATAGGCTCCACTAAATTGATATTGGAAAGTGGAATAGAAACACCCAAATTATCAGTGTGAACATGTCCGCAGACCTCTTGGCCGATACCGGTAAATAAACCAGGTTTGCCGGCTAAGAAGGTGATAGTGACATCGCTGCAGCATCCCGGCATCGAACCAATCCATTGACCAGTTTGACTGTCAAGTCCGGTTGGGATATCCAATGATACGTGCACTGCTTCTCTTTCGTTGTACCACTGCACAGCATCGATATATTCGCCTTTCAAAGGTTTGTTCAGGCCAATACCAAAAATGGCATCAATAACGACTTGAGATTTCGGTGCGTTATACGGATCTTCAAAAGTCTTGCCTCCGATTTCTTCCCACATCTGCTTGGCTTTATAAGCATCGGTTCCTTCTTTAGGAGACTTACCTGCCACTTGTACGCAATAGACATCGTACCCTCTTTCAACGAGGGCTCGTGCGCAAACGTAACCGTCTCCTCCGTTATTTCCGGGCCCGCATAAAACGGTAACCGTGCAAGGAGACTTGTGGAGGTGACAAACTAAATCGGCTGCTGCTGTGCCAGCCCTTTCCATTAAAGTAAAAGGACCGAGGATTCTAGCGTTTTTTTCTTCAAGCTCACGTAGTGTAGAGAGCTCAAGCAGTTGTTCAGACAAAATTATCTCCTTAACCTCTAAAAGGCGCATTTTGCGCCTTTTGAGAACACGTATCAAAATTCATTAATTAATTCTTCTTCGCAAATCTTTCCGGCGAATACAGTTCAGGATTGACTGAGGGCGTTTTGCCTTCGATTACATCAGCCAAAAGTTCTCCGCATCCTGCAGAAAGAGCCCATCCGTTCAGACCGTGACAGATATTCAAATACAAGCCTTCTAAAGAAGTTTTGCCGCAACTTGGCAAGCTATCCGGATGAATGAGAGTTTGTCCGGACCAATTTGTTGTGTCGGTCCAAACAGCGCTCTGCGGAACAAGTTTGCAAGCAGCTTGATAAAGCTCTTCAATTGTTTTATCGGCTACATCTTTAGAGACTTCGCCAAGCCAGAAGCGTCCGCAAACTCTAAGTCTGTTACCGAGTCTGGTAATTAGAATGTCTTTATTTTCAAACTGCAGTGAATGTGTCGGAACTGCATTGACAGGCTGAATGGCCGCAGTAATCGTCCAACCGGTAACTACTGCCATAGGAAGATCCAGGACATTTGCCAGCAATTCTTTTGCCCCGACATTGTTTGACAAAATAACAGCATCAGCAGAGATTTCTCCCTTGTCTGTTTCGACACCGGTTATTTTGCCGTCCTCACCTTTTATCAACTTAGTGACTGTGGTGTGGTACATCATGGTCAGATCCGGATCCGCAATATTCAGCATCTGAATTTGCTTGGAGTAGTAGGAACCGTTGCCGGAGAGTTCCTGAGGCATATAGAAGCTGCCAAGGAGATCAGGGACTTCAATGGAGTTTTCCAGGCGTCTGGTTTCTTCTGCATCTAGCCACTCTCCGCCTTTTCTCGCCTCCTCTTCTTTGTGAGCTTCTTCCCATACAGTTTCGTTGGTGTAGAGGCGAAGCAAACCATAAGTTTGTTCAAAGGAAATATCTTGAAGCCTAGCCTCAAACTCAGTCAGACCAACACTGTAGCGAGCTAAATCTATAAGAGACTGACTGTCTTTTTTCCATTTATCGGCGCTGCGAGAATTAGCCAAGGAACGCAAAAACTTCATATGGCTTAAAGACATATCCCAACCCAGACGTCTTGTCTTTGCAAAAACGCTGGCAAGGCCTGCTTTCCCTTTAAAAGGAGAACACAACATTGCAATAGATAAGGCTCCCATAAAGCCGGCCATTCCGAAGCTGCAGCCCTGGTTGGGAGAAGAAGCTGATTCAATTAGGGTAACTTTATGTCCTCTTTTCAGCAAAGAGTGGGCACAAGCAATGCCGGTTACTCCGGCTCCTACAACGATTATCTGCATTTGTTGGATATCCTAAACTTATGGTGTTATTGTAGCTTTATTCGAATAGGTCTTATACCAATTTAGGCTCTATTACGCAATGAAAATCGTGAAAAAATTTTCAATTAATGGTATTGCAATGCGATTAGAAGATGATGCAACTGAATTAAAAAAAGAACTTTGGACGATTGATGAGCTTGAAGACGCTTCCGGTCTGTCTAAAAGAACCATTAAATACTATGTTCAGCTGGGATTGATTTCTCCGGCTATTGGAGAAACTCGTAGTGCCCGTTATTCTGTATCTCATCTAAATGAAATCGAGTTCATAAGGAATCTTCAAAATAAGGGCTATACCTTAAAACAGATTCAGGAAATGAAGCCCAGAGCGGAAGATGTAGTCCCAAAGAAAAGAAAAATTGCGGCCCCTCACCTCTTTTACGAATTTTATTTAGGGCAAGGCGTCTATATCAAATTTGATAATAAAGACGAACAGTTTGAAACCCAGACCATGAAAGAGCTTGCTCTGAAAATGAGCGAATTATTGTATAAAGAACATCCGAAAAAAACAGAGTAATTCGAGCTCCTGATTAAATAGCGGCTTTTGCTAAAATTTCTTTCTATAAAACCTTTTCTAGTTGTGGGATAAAAGTGACTGAAGAAAATACTTCCGGATGGAATAAATTAAAAAATTGGTTTAAAGCCGAAGAAGAACCGGGCCATGACTTAGTCATCAGGAATTGCCATTTTAAATCTCAGGTTGAAGTTGCCGGAGAGACACTTGTTTTGAACGGTGCCGGATTAAGATCAATTGAGGGAGAGGAGATTTATTCCGTTGGTCTGTACTTGCCTAAAAAAACGACTCGAGCGGACACTGCCAAGGCTCTGTTAGGAGCAAGAAGAGTCACTTTATACATTCTTAAGGACTTGGTTCCTGCCGATTTTATTCCCTCTTTAAGAAACGGCATTCAGATGAATACAAACGAAACCAGTCAGGAGTTTATTAAAGAAGAACAAGCTCAAATCGAAGAGCTCATGGAAAGAATCGGTTCCTTTGCCGCCGGGGATAAAGTTGATATTGATTGGCTTCCTAGAAGAGGGACATCCGTCAAAGTAAACGGAAAAGTTGTCAAAGATAGAATAAGAGGAAAAGCAATTTACGACGCTATCATGTTTATCTGGTTAGGAAACCATGCGCTTGAGGCTTCCCTCAAAGACTCTCTTCTTCACGTTTGAAATCTTTTATTTTTTCTTTTTCCAATTAACAAGGCCTCCCTCGGGAGGCCTTTGTGCTAATCAGTTTTTAGTACTGATTACTTAACGAACTTAGGATTAATCAAGTTCTGAGTGTTGAAGATTTCATCCCATTCTTTCTGAGTGAGAAGTTTTCTTTCATCAACAACGATCTGGTGCAAGGACTTGCCGGAGAGGTAACCTTCCTTAGCGATGTCTGCACAAACTTGATAACCGAAGTGCGGCTTGAGCAATGTAACGATACCGATGGAGTTCATTACATAGTCTCTGCAGCGTTCTGTGTTAGCTGTAACGCCTTCAACCAACTTAGTGCGCAATGTATCGCAAGCGTTGGCCATAACCTTCATCTGTGTGAACAAAGCGTATGTGATAACCGGTTCCATAACGTTCAGTTCGAGCTGGCCGGCAGAAGCGGCAAGCATAACTGTTGTGTCAAGACCGATAGCCAAGAAGGAAGCTTGGTTAGCAACTTCAGCAGCAACCGGATTAACTTTACCCGGCATGATGGAAGAACCAGGCTGAAGCTGTGGAAGATTGATTTCCTTCAAGCCGCAGCGTGGACCGGAAGCAAGAAGACGAATATCGTTGCAGATCTTAGTCATCTTAACAGCCAAACCCTTGATGGCGCTGGACAATGTCATGTAAGCGCCGCAGTCGCTGGTAGCAGCGATCAAGTCTGCAGAGTTCTTGAATGGAAGACCAGTCAATTCAGCCAAGTACTTGGAAGCCAATTCAGGATATCCAGGAGCAGCTGTTACTGTTGTACCGATAGCTGTTGCACCAAGGTTGATAACCAAGAGGTGTTTCTGTGCATCACGGAGGTTTTCGATTTCATCGTTGAGAGTGAAGCCCCAGCCGTGGAATTCCTGACCTAAAGTCATAGGAACAGCGTCTTGCAAGTGGGTACGGCCCATCTTCAATGTCTGGTCGAATTCTTTGGCTTTTGCATACAATGCATCGCGAAGCTGTTCAGCTGCCTTGATAAGGATGTTGGAGCGGAACATGCAGGAAAGATGGATTGCTGTCGGGTATGTGTCGTTAGTAGACTGACCGAAGTTTGCGTCGTTATTCGGGTTGACAATAGTGTAGTCGCCGAGCTTGCCGCCAAGATGCTGAATAGCGAGGTTGGAGATAACTTCGTTAGCGTTCATGTTAGTGGAAGTACCTGCACCGCCCTGGAGCCAGTCAGTGATGAACTGGTCACGATATTTTTCAGTATCGTTGATGAGCTGGTCGCAAGCCCAAATCATTGCATCAGCAACTTTAGGTTCTACAACGCCCAATTCCTTATTGGCCATTGCGCAGGCTTTCTTAACATAAGCGAAAGCGATGATGAAGTAGATTTCTTGAGAGTTTCTTTCTTCGGTGATGAAGAAGTTTTCTTTACCGCGTAAAGATTGAACGCCATAGAGTGCGTTTTCTGGAACTTCAAGATCACCGATAAAATCATGCTCAATACGTGTCATATTGACTCCTCAAATAAAAGCAAACAAGCTGTCTGCTTGTCAACCGTATAACGTAAGTATTTGGAAAAATTCCAATGGTCAACTTACTTATAGATAATTTTTGTGCTAAGGAAAAATTATTGGTTTCCCCTTAGTTGCGAGCATTCTATACCAACTAAATTAAAAAGAGAATAGTTAACATCCGAGCCATCCCGACCAAACTTTTGTAATGGTAGTTATTTGTAATCAATATTCTCGAAAATTAATAACCGCCAATACCTGTAGGCCGAAAACGACCAAAACTCAAAACGGGTTGATTAAGCTAAACTTAAGCAGATTTTCTAATGTTTTCAATAGGTTTTAGTTGGGAAGAAACTGACAATTCTTTTAAGGGTAAATTCGGAGTCAAGAAAAGGATGAAAGAGATTTTTATAACAGTTGGTTGCAATTCTTACTTTAACAGCTAGTCACTTTCGCATTTACAAAAAACATAACCGTCACTGTATTTTCATCTTGTTATATTGCGTGGAGAAAGGAACAAGATTTTGTGCAACTTCAGAATGGGAATTCTTTATGCCCAGCCATTAATGCGATTAGACATTCTTATCTTCGTGAATGCAGTGGCTCCCTCCCACTACAACAGCCTTCTGCAAAATAGAAAAACTGCGATAACACATTGATTTTCAGATTAATAATATGAAAAAACCTCCCTGGTTTTTCCAAGGAGGCTCTTAGCTCAACTAAGTTCTTAGAACATTAGAAGAGGCCGCAGAATACGAAGCCGAAAGCAACGCTGAAGAAAATAGCGAGAACGCCAGGCCAGAAGAAGGAGTGGTTGAATACCCACTTACCGATTCTGGTTGTACCGGTATCGTCCATCTGAACTGCGCCAAGCAATGTTGGGTAAGTCGGGAGAACGAATAAGGCGGAAACAGCAGCGAAGGAAGCAACCAGCATGTAGGAGTTGTCCGGAGTTGCAGCTGTGATACCTAAAGCGGCAACAACGGTCGGAGTAATAGCCTTAGCAGTAGCAGCCTGAGAGTACAGGAGCATGGCAGCTAAGAAGAATACAACGGCAAGAAGTGCTGGGTACTGGCTGATTGTGTGAGCTGCGAATTCCTTGATTTCTTTTGTGTGACCGGCAACGAATGTATCACCAAGCCATGCAACACCAAGAACGCAGATACATGCAACCATACCGGACTTAAATACGCTGGTGCCAGCGATGTCGCCAAGTTTAACGTTGCAGAGTGTGGTAATCAATGCACCAACGAGAAGCATCAAGCTGATGATAGCTGCGTCACGAGGAACAATGACGTTCTTGATAAGGCCTACAGCCGGAGAAATGGCGGAAGCATAAAGAACAACACAGATAACGCCGATCAAGAAGATGTAAACAGAACGCTTAGCAGCCGGTGTGATCTTGATTTCGTGCATTCCGACAGGAGGCTTAACGAGGCCTTCAGCCAAACGCTTCTGATAGATCGGGTCGCTGTCGAGATCCATGTTTCTGATCTTTGTCATGATGAAAGCTGTAACCATGCAGCCAAGGAATGTGGTAAGCAACCAAATTCCGAGCAATGCCGGGTAGCTCCAGCCGAACGGTTCCAAAACGCCGGACATGTAAATAACGGCGGCAGAAACCGGAGAAGCTGTAATAGCGATCTGGGAAGCAACCACAGCAATTGCCAGAGGAACGCTAGGTTTAATGTGTTCGCCTTTAGCAACTTCAACGATAACAGGAATCATTGAGAATGCTGTGTGGCCTGTACCTGCGAAGATGGTAAGAACATAAGTTACCAACGGAGCAAGGTAGTTAATGTATTTTGGATTCTTATAAAGAATCTTTTCTGCAATGTAAACAAGGTATTCCAAACCACCGGCTAACTGCATAACAGCAATTGCTGAAATTACGGAAGCGATGATCAAGATAACATCCCAAGGAATGTTACCAGGCTTCATACCTAAACAAAGACCGAGAATCAGAACGCCGGCACCGCCAGCATAACCAATACCGATACCGCCTAAGCGGACACCGACAAAGATTGCGCCTAACAGAACGACGATCTGGAGAGCAACGATGAAATCCATAAATCCTCCAAAGTGGAACCTAACTTAGATTTATTAAGGCTCCGAGTGGCATTAATTAGAATTAATCAAGACAAAAAGCGCCACAAACCTTTTGTTTTTGATGAGTGTTGTCCCTTCTTTTCAGAAGGGACGCAAAAAAGAGTTACTTAACAAACTTAGGATTAATCAAGTTCTGAGTGTTGAAGATTTCATCCCATTCTTTCTGAG
>UQNA01000036.1 GCA_900542195.1 uncultured Sutterella sp.
CATCGGGCAGGTTCGGGATTTGCACCCTATAGAGAGACGCCCTGCTGGGCGCACAGGTAAAACAATCCCGCTCTAGGAGCGGGATTGTGGTTTTTATTTATTGGTTAGTTTGATTGTCTCTTTAGCCTGTCTCTTTCAATCTGCTTATTAACAGCATATTGCTGAACGATAGAGAGAATGTTGTTGACGAGCCAGTAGAGAACCAAACCAGAAGCAAAGAAGATGAACATTGCACCGAAGATGAACGGCATGAAGGCCATCATTTTTGCTTGCATTGGATCCGGGGGAGTCGGGTTCAGTTTGAACTGAATAACCATGGAGATGATCATCAGGACGGGAAGAATGAACCATGGGTCCGGAGCAGCTAAGTCAGTTACCCAGAGAATCCAAGGGGCATCTCTTAACTCAACGGAAGCCAAAAGTACCCAGTACAAGGCCAAGAAAACCGGCAATTGAAGAAGGATAGGAAGACATCCGCCGACCGGATTGATCTTCTCGGTCTTATACATTTCCATCATCGCCATGTTAAGGCGCTGTTTGTCGTCTCCATATTTTTCTTTCAAAGCTTTCATTCTCGGAGCAAGATCTTTCATCTTGGCCATAGAACGGTAGCCTGCCAAAGAAAGCGGGTACAGGATTGCTTTAACAATACATGTCAAGAGTACGATAGCCCAACCCCAGTTTCCAACGATGGAGTGAAGGAAGGAAAGAAGCCAGTAGATCGGCTTAGCCAAGAATGTGAGCCATCCATAGTCGACAACCAAGGAAAGTCCCGGAGCAATTTGTTCCAAACGTTCCTGATCCTGAGGACCGGAATAAAGAACAGCTTCAGCTGTTGCGCTTGCTCCCGGAGCGATTGCGTTCATTTCAGCAATAGAGCCGATAGAGTAGAGGTTATCAGCCAACTTACGGGTGTAGTTTTCTCTGTTTACACCTTGAGTCGGAACCCAAGCGGAAACGAAGTAGTGCTGAATAATTCCGATCCAGCCATTGTCAGCATTGACTTGGTAATCTCTGTCTCCGTCAGCAATGTCACCGAATGAAACTTTCTGGAATTTTTCTTTTTCCGTGTAAACAGCTGTGCCGGTGTAAGCATTGACCATGGTGCTTTCACCTTCAGGTTTATCACCGTCTCTAGTCAACTGGTAATAAACAGAAGGTTTGATTTCATGACCGGTATTATTGAATACTTGATGAGAAACCTTGATGCCATAGTGGTTGCGCTCGAAAGTATAGGTCTTAACAACTTTTACTCCGCCTGCTTCACCTTCGAATTTAACTTCAAGAGTGTTCTTACCATCTTCCAACTTCAGAGGACCGGGAACTAATTTGAACTCAGTCTTGTGAGTAGGGAAGGCACCGCCAATCAACCCTGTCTGGGCAACATAAATCTTTTTGCCTTTATCAGTGAAGAGCTCGACATCTTTAGCCGGTTCAGGCTTATTGCCAAGAATCATTCCGACCAAGCCGACATCAGTCCAAGGTACCTGCTGCTTTTCTTTTAAGAGTTGAGAACCAGCAATAACGGCCCCGTTAGGATCGATAGACAACTTCACTAAATCTGTCTCGACGGTAATCAGATCAGCTTTCTTAACAGCCGGGGCAGCTTCCTGAGGGACAACGCCGGAACCGGTAGCAGTCGGCGGAGTTACAGAAGCATTTGAGGCAGTATTAGCTGGAGCAGTCTGTTCAGTGTCCGCTCCAATTAATGATGGATGTCCGTTATAGACCTGCCAGCGGTCATAAAGCATGAACGCGGACAAGCCGAATAAAATCCATAAGAGGGCTCTTTGAATGTCACTTCCCATGATTGGATTGCTCTATAGTTGATTGCAAGAACGAGGGATTATTTTTGCCGGATGTGCAATCGTTACACCAGCAATTCCATTTAAATTTTTCGGGCACTTCATCAATGCCGCCCTTAGTAAAAGGACTGCACCGAAGCAAACGGCAGACCGTCAGATAAGTACCTTTGATTGCTCCATATTTTTCCAGAGCTGTCAGTGAGTATTGAGAACAGGTAGGCAGAAACTTACAGTTGTGCCCAACCCAGGGTGAGAAAAGGAACCTGTAGGACTTCACTGCGGCAATCAGGATGGTCTTAAGCATTACGACCCGCCTTTGCAACACTGAGTCACTTTGTCGTACAGGTTCTTCATTAAAAGATCTGCATCAGCACGAATTTCTTGTTTAAGAGACTTCAAAGATTGAGCCGGAAAAACGTATTTTTTCTTCAATCTCAAGTTGATGTCCAAGCCGACTTTTTTCTCTTCAGCCAACGCCTCAAAAGCAGCTGAATTACTTCTGGCCGACTCTCTCAACAGTCTCTTAACAAGATTCCTATCTACTGAGCGAACAGCAAATTTTTTTCCTACAGTAAAGCCGTACCTAACCCGAGTATGCTCGGATTTAAATAGGGCTTTCGCCTCAAACCACTCAGAGTAGCACTTTGTGGCTTCAGGAAATCTAGCCTGTAGAATCCTTAAAAATTCTGAGGAACTTTTTATCCTTTTCTCAGGCCCTAGCGACGAATCTTTCAGCTTCGTCATCTCCAGCAAAATTAGAGAGCTAAAACGTGACGTCCTTTACGACGGCGTGCAGCTAAAACCTTGCGGCCGTGACGTGTTCTGCTGCGAACCAAGAAGCCGTGTGTACGAGCACGTTTAACTTTAGAAGGTTGGTATGTACGTTTTGTTGCCATCTCAAAATCCTTTAAATGAGTTTGCTTAGTTGCGTTAAACTCAAAAATCAATTACCTGTGCATAAGAGACAGGTGTCGTAAAATAAAAGTTCAGTATTATAAGCTCCAATTGGGTAGTCGGTGTCAAATTTCTCGTTAAAAGAAATTGTTACAACAAAATACTATTGAATTTAAAATCAAAATATCTAAATTCCCCCTCTAATAATTACACTCCTAAAATTAGCTTAGGGCACCGGGTAAAAACATACGGCCAGCCTAGCAAACCCAAGCATTCTGTATTCCACGTTTAATACGATTTTTTCTCAGCGAGACTCTGGGCAGATTCCTGTTTAGCCACCGCAATAAATTTTTCTGACAATCCGCGAGGTCTACCTCTTTAAGTACAAGAAGAAGCGTTCAAATAAAGGTAAAATGTCGGATTGTCCGGGATTGTCTTTATTCTGATCCGGATTATTTATTTTCTTTTATAACCCTTTGTAAATGAAGAATATTTGGGAAAAAGTTTTAACAGAGCTTCGGGGAAATGTCTCATCTGACATTTATGCGACCTGGTTTAAGAAGATTGCTTATCACCAGTCCCCTGAAGAAGCGGAAGGTAAGCTCACTCTGACTGTACCCTCTCAGCCTCATCTTCAATATTTGAGAAAAAACTGGGCAGACCGTCTTCAGTCTCTTGCTTCTCAAGTTGCAGGTCAACCTATAACCATAAAATTTTTGGTTGCCCAAACTGTCGATCCGATAATTCCGACAGAAATCGAACTTCCTTTGTTCGATCCACCGAGTGAGGAGGTTAAGCCTGAAATTTCGATCGACCAGCTGGCAGAACAGTGCGGACTTCACCGCGGACTAACCTTTGAGACATTCGTTACAGGTAAAGCTAACGAAGTTGCCAGAAGCAGTGCTGAGATTGTGAGCTCCCAGCCGGGTACTCAATTCAATCCATTTTTCATTTACGGCGGGGTCGGCTTAGGCAAAACCCATCTGATGCATGCAATCGGACGCAGGATTTTAGAAAACAATCCTAAGGCAAAGATTCGCTGTGTTTCTGCTGACGTATTCGTCAGGGAAGTTGTTGATCTTTCCAGCGGAGGCACTTTTTCCGATGCCAAGATTAAGAAGTTCGATGAAACCTACAGAACTTTAGACGTTCTGCTGATGGACGATGTGCAGCTGTTAGCCAAGAAAGGCGGTACCCAGAATCACTTATTCGGTATTTTCGAAAGTCTTCTGCCAAACAATAAGCAGATCATCATGACTTGCGATACTTATGCACGTCAGCTTTCCGACTTTGACGACCGACTGATTTCAAGACTGACAAAAGGCTTATCCGTCGGTATTGAACCGGCTGAGTTTGAACTGAGAGCGGCCATCTTATTTGAAAAGGCAAAGCAGCAAGGACTAGAACTTCCCGAAGATGTGGCTTATTACATTGCCAGACGCATGAACACCAACATTCGAGAACTCGAAGGCGCGCTTAATACCGTGATCATGAATGCAAAGGTTTACAACGCTCCAATCACTGTTGAGCTTGCTACACGTGCACTTCGCGGTATGACATCTACCGGTCCGATCTCGCTGGAAAACATTCAAAAAGAAACTGCTCAGCATTTCAACATCAAGATTGCTGATATGTACTCCTCTTCCAGAAAAGCGAGCATTGTCAAACCAAGAATGATTGCTATGTATCTAGCAAAGGAATTGACACAGAAATCTCTTATGGATATCGGCAGCTCCTTCGGAGGCAGAGATCACACTACGGTATTAAATGCAGTGAGGAAGATATCTAAAGAAAGGGCTGCAGATCCGGAGCTTAACCATACTCTCCATCTCATTGAGCAATCATTGAAGAACTGGGCGTAAAAAATACTATTAAAGGAAATTAGAAATGGCAGACACTTTGATTATCAAGGGTTTTAAAGCTGAGGTAGCCAAACCTATCATGGCCGTCAGCGGAGCAGTAGAGAAGAAAAATACCATTCCAATCCTGGCAAATATTTTGATTCGCAAAACAGGACAGAAGGTCACCTTCACCGGTTCCGATGAACAGATTGAAGTAACGTCGGATGCAGCCATCGGAGTGGGCGACGAGGATTTTGCAACTACCGTTTCTGCTGCAAAGCTCTGCGGCATTCTCTCTACTATCGCCGATGACGCAGAAGTCTCCATCTTCTACTCTGATAATCATGTCATTATCAAATCCGGAAGAACCAAGTTCGATCTGCAGACTATCGATGCCGAGCAGTATCCAATTATGAAAGAGCAGATGGAATTCCAATATTCCTTCGCTATGCCATGCATGAAGTTTAAAAACATGCTGGCAATGGTTCAGTTTGCCGCAGCCGTCAACAACGTCCGTTATTTCTTAAACGGCGTCTATGTTTCTGCTGAAAACAATATCGTGCGAACCGTTGGTACTGACGGCCACAGACTCTCCTTATTCCAAAACGAATTGGATGAGCCGTTTGCAGGAAAATGCGAAGCTATTCTTCCTAAGAAAACAGCAAGAGAGCTTCTCCGTTTGATTCCTGATACAGAAGAAATGCTCAAAATCAGCATTTCCGAAAAACAGATTAAAGTTCATTTTGCCAATATTGATATTCTTTCCAAGCTGATTGAAGGCAAATATCCGGATTACGAACGTGTTATCCCGACTAAGAACGATAAAGAATTCTTGGTTGACAGAGAACAGTTGATTAAGACATTGCAAAGAGTGGCAATTCTTTCTATGGACAAGGTTAGAAATGTCCGCTGGACTCTTTCCGAAGATCGTCTGGTTCTTGCCACTACCAATGCCGATATGGAAGAAGCTATTGACGAAATTGAAATCGACTACAAAGGCGAACCAATGGAAATTATCTTCAATATTTCCTATCTCCTTGATATGTTGGCAGTAGTCAAGACAGAAAAGATCCGATTCTCTTTAAGCGGACCACTCAGCTCAGGGTTGGTTCGTGTTCCTGACAGCGAAAACTTCAAGTTTGTCGTCATGCCGGTCAGGATCTAATGCAGTACAAATAAATTCAGTAAGTAGGTAAAGTAGTAATGAGCGACGTAGAACAAACAAACTCAGCTGAGGCCTATGGAAGTGATTCCATTCAGGTTTTAGAGGGCTTAGAAGCGGTCAGAAAGAGACCGGGTATGTACATTGGAGATACTTCCGACGGTACCGGTCTGCACCACTTAGTCTTCGAGGTTGTGGACAACTCCATTGACGAGGCCTTGGCAGGTTTTGCTGATTCCGTCAACGTGACAATCAATTCTGACAATTCTATTTCTGTCGTAGACAACGGACGCGGCATTCCTACGGATGTAAAACTCGACGACAAGCATGAACCGAAGAGAAGTGCTGCGGAAATTGCTTTGACCGAGCTACATGCCGGCGGTAAGTTCAACCAAAACAGCTACAAAGTCTCCGGTGGTCTTCACGGCGTCGGCGTCTCCTGCGTAAACGCATTGTCCACCTGGCTTCGCCTAATTGTCCGCAGAGAAGGGAAAGAACGTTATTTGGACTTTAAGAGAGGCGTTCTTCAAGACCGCTTGATTGAAAAAGTTCAAACTGCTAACGGAGAAGTTGAAGTTTCTCCGATGCACACTTCCGGAGAAACCGAAAGAAGAGGAACGGAAGTCTGCTTCTTACCGGACGCTGAGATTTTCGGGAAAGTTGAATTCTCTTACGAAACACTTTCTACCCGTCTGAGAGAGCTTTCTTTCTTAAATAACGGCGTGAAGATTCATCTTGCTGATATGAGAACAGGAAAAGATGAAATTTTCCAATATGCCGGCGGTGTTCAAGGCTTTGTTGAATTTATCAACCAAGGCAAGACCAAGATTCATGACAACATCTTCTACATCAACAAGTCCATCGAGATCAATCCGGGTGAAGTGATTAATGTAGAAGTCTCCATGCAGTGGACAGACAGCTATTCTGAGAATTTCTTGGCTTACACCAACAACATTCCTCAGAAAGACGGCGGCACTCACGTTAATGGTTTAAGAAGCGCGATGACAAGCGTTTTGAAGAACTACATCAACGAGATGAATCCGAACAAGAAAGAGAAAGACAAGATCGAGCTGTCCGGTGAAGACACTCGTGAAGGTCTGACTTGTGTATTGTCCGTCAAGATGCCTGAGCCGAAGTTCAGCTCTCAGACAAAAGATAAGCTTGTTTCTTCAGAGGCTAGACCAGCGGTTGAACAAATCGTCAGAGCTGGTTTAGAAAGCTTCCTTCAAGAAAATCCGAAAGACGCCAAGATTATCTGTCAGAAGATTATTGACGCCGGACGCGCCCGCGATGCTGCAAGAAAAGCCAGAGAAAACACACGCCGAAAAGGCCTCCTAAATACTGCAGGTCTTCCGGGCAAGTTAGCAGACTGCTCTGAACGAGACCGTGCCCTCTGTGAAGTGTTCCTGGTGGAGGGAGACTCCGCCGGCGGCTCCGCCAAACAAGGTCGAGACAGAAGATTCCAGGCTATTCTCCCGCTTCGAGGCAAAGTCTTGAACGTTGAGAAAGCCCGTTTAGAGAAGCTTCTCAGCAGCGAACAGATTACAACGCTAATTACTGCTTTAGGAACCGGTATCGGAGAAGATTTCAACATCAACAACCTTCGCTACAACCGCGTCATTATCATGACCGATGCGGACGTTGACGGTGCACACATCAGAACGCTTCTTTTAACGTTGTTCTACAGACAAGTTCCGCAACTGATTGAACAGGGACATATTTTCATTGCCCAGCCTCCTCTCTACAAGGTTACATTGCCTCCAAGCAAACTGAGCGGTGTAGAAATTCCTAAGGGAGCCGACGAGGACGGAAACGGCGAAGATGGTGACAACGGCGTTGTAACTAAGAAAGACAAAGGCAGAGATATAAAGATCTATCTGCAAGATGATGTTCAGCTAAATACATTCTTGGTCAACCTTGGTATCAAGAACTCCGTTCTCTATGTTTCCGAAGAGGCTAGAGCAGCTAATCAGCCTATCGAAGGCGAAGAACTGAAGAAACTCTTCTTGGAGTACAGCGAAGCCCAGACCGTCATTAGTCACTTCTCCAGATTTATTGATCCGACTGCTTTGGAAGCCATCGCTGCCGGTGCCTCGGTTGAGTTTTCCGATGATGAAAAAGTCAATGAATCCGTGCAAGCTTTAAGACAGAGAGTCTTTGATCCGGCTGTCTCGATTTCCGTTCAGAAAGACTCTGAAGGAACACCTTACATTCTTATTCAGAGAAAGAGCTTCAATAAGATAATTGAAACCAAGATTCTTCCGTCCTTTGTTTCCACAGACGACTTCAGAAAGCTCGAAGAAGCCGGTAAAGTATTCGGCAATTTGCTGAAGCCAGGTGCCTGCGTTGTCAGTAAAAAAGGCAACAAAGACAATATTCAACCGGTCCAGAACTTCAGCCAAGCCTTGACTAAAGTCTTAGAAGAAGGGCGTTCTAATTTGAAAGGTATGTCCCGATTCAAAGGGCTAGGTGAAATGAACAAAGAAGAGTTGGCTGAAACGACTTTGATGCCGGGCCACAGAAAGCTTCTTAAGGTAGAAATCTCCGATGCAATTCTTGCCGATCAGACATTTACCAAGCTGATGGGAGATGAAGTGGAACCGAGAAGAAAGTTTATTGAAGACAATGCTCTTCTTGCCGGAAACATTGATACCTAGTCATCTATATTTCCTTTATAAGCCCGATGCATGCCGTCGGGCTTTTTATTTGATAAAGAACCCTCACAAAGAACAGTGTCCTTCCTCTACGGCTCTCTAAAGCCGTCTAACTAGTAACAAAATAGGAAGAAACTAAACGGAAGGCTTCTTGGCCAGAGGCTAAAAAATAAAACTATAGTGTTACATTATCCTTTGACTATTGTGTCTCATTGTACTTCAACGACAAAGAAATTTTTCCTAGGCTACAAAATCATAGTAGTGATGAAATAGAGTGACTTTTTTGAAAGTAAATTGAAAACATATTTAAAATTAAATATATAAATCAAATAATTACAATAAAACAAATAACAAAACCTTTTGCTTAAAAAGCATTTTCTTATTTTGTAGGTTAAGAAAGTGTTAATAAATGATTATAATTCTCATTATCTTCTGTTTTTCTTTTTTCTCATTTTTGAGTCACAAACTCGTTGATTTCCAAGGAGAATTTCGTGAAGTTCAAGGTTTTTACGGCCTCAGCGGCTCTCTTCTTTTCTTCAATTTCTTTTGCCTCTACACCAATCTCTGAGCTAAACATCAGTTATGTAAAACCACCGTTTGTTCTTCAGCTTTTGGTATTAAAGGACCATAAGCTTTTAGAGAAAGAATTCGAAAAGGATGGCATCAAAGTCAATTGGCACAATATGGGAACTAGTCCGGAAGCTGCTCGTGCGATGGGTGCAGGCGCTCTTGATATTGCCGGAAACATGAATACAGCCGCTTTGTTGATGATTAATGCGGAAGGACTGCCAATTCGAGTAGTGACAGGTTTAGCAAGACCAACTTCGAATTTTGCGCTTGTCTCTAAACCTGGCACCAACCTCTCAATAAAAGACTTAAAAGGAAAGAAAGTCGCTGGTCCTAAAGGAACATTCCTTCATCAGCTTTTAGTCGCCGCCTTAGAAAAAGAAGGTCTTACGGAAAAAGACGTTCAGTTCGTAAGTATGGGCATTCCTAAAGCACTCAGTACCATTCTTGCTGGTCAAGCCGATGCTGCTTTGGTTGCAAGCAGTGCACTAATTAAAGCCAACAAAGCCGGTGCTCCAAGCATCGTCTCTGCTGAAGGTTTAGTGCAGCCGACACTGGTCATGACAACAACGGAAAAATTTGCGAAAGAACATCCGGACATCGTGGCCCGCGTAAACAAAGTCTATAAACAGGCTCTTGACTGGATGAATAAGAATCCTGAAAAAACTGCAGAAATGGGAGCCAAAGAGCACGGCATTTCTGTAGAAAATTCAAAGACGCTCATTTCAAGAAGCCACTATTTCTCTGGCATGACTCCTCAGGATGTTAAAGATCTTGAGGTCAACAAAAAGTTTTTGAAAGAAAACAACATGATGAGAAAGGATGTCGATACAGCCAAGCTCATTCTTCCCGTTGCCTTTGAATAATGTTTTACTTTTTTTATTGAGTACTGAAATGCAAACTGAAGAAATCAAAGTTACCGAAAATGGAAAAACAATCACCACACTTACGCTGGAGGATTGCGAAAAATACCATGGCCTAAAAAGATGCGGCGGCCTAGCATTGTGCTTTCGTATGCTGAAAATGGCTTTAGACGAGTTGGTCCCTGAAGGAGAAGTAGCTCGGAGAAATCTTATTACGTTCAAAACTGCTTTTGCCGGTCCTGGTATTACTGATTCTGCAGAAATGATCGGAAGATGCGTTACAAGAAAACGTTTCTTAGTTCTTCCAGACGAATTTGTTGATGCTCCGGAATGCATCTTTGGAAAACTCTATTTTGAGATTGGGTATGGCTCCAAAGTAATGAAAATTACGGCCAAGGAAGGAGTAATCACACCTGAATTCTTAAAGGCTGGTCGGAAGTTTTATACCGGCACTGCTAATGAAGAAGAAACTGAGGTATGGATTGGCTTTAAAGGCAAACTCTATGATGCCGTATTGAATTCTGAAATGAAAGATATCGTTAAGACTGAAATCGTCAATATTTAGAAACGCCTAAGCTGCCTTTATTGATTTGTCCGCCAGGATTCTCTCTAAGGCGGCTTTTTGTTTATTCACAGAAAATGTTTGAACTACTTAGATCTTATTAAAAATTAAGATCTTAATAAAGTTATAGTAGAAGGGAAACTATTTTCTGTGGATAATTTTAAATAATTCTGATTTTTCAACCTGTTAGAAGAGTTTAGTCTGTTGAAAAATCTCTGATAACTTTGTAGGAGATTTGTGGATAATTTTTTTTTTCTCTGGAGCCAGAAGATATTCACAAAGAATCAAACAACAATTCACATCTTTTTGTGGATTATTTGCAGTCATTTTTTTGATGGAATTTTTCACAACCACAAAGTTGTGAGTTGACTACCAAGTAGTATCCGGGAATTTCCCGGCTTTAAGCCTTCTCTCTGTGGAGCTAAAATGAAAAACGCTTTTAAAAAGCTACAGTCATGGCTAGGTAGCACTCTGTGCCTCCTTTAACGTTTCGCCGTCGTCGTGATCCTTTAATCTTCGCCTCTGGGCGTCGCGTGAATGATCCGATTCCTGAGGCAATGCTAAATGGAGCTATCTATGGTTAAGTCAACGACTCTTCTTCTTTCTATCCTCTCTGCTATTTCATTTTCAGTTCATGCTGCTGATGCCGTTTCTTCAGCGTCTATTCCGAAACCGACAACAGAAAATAAAAGCATCGACGCAATAACATCGGCTACGATTGTTCCCGAGTCTCTTCGTGTTACTGCTATTTCTACAGGATTTACTGAGAGTAAAGCCAAGAAAGTTTTATTTGTTGTTGGAGATCCGCGTTTCGAGAGCTCTTTAGAAGGTTTTTTGGTTAATTCGGCAATCAATTTTTTTAAACAAAAAGGATATGAAGTTGAAGTAAGAGACTTATACAAGCTTAAATTCAATCCGGTTCTCTCACCGGAAACCTTTTACCACGCCAAAGATGGCTTTGGTCCTACGCCACAAGACATTGTTCCTGAGCAAAAATTTGTTTCTCAAGCTGACTACATTATCTTCTGTTATCCGAATTGGCACGATAGCCCAAACGCAATAACTAAAGGTTATATGGAGAGAGTTTTTTCTAAGCAGTTCGCTTATAAAGACACTCCCAAAGGCTTAGAAGGAATGCTCAAAGGAAAAGGCATCTATACCATTATGAATGCTGGTTGGCTTGGAGGCGGCCAGGGTACAGTGGGAGATGGTATCGGAAAATTGGATAAAGTATGGGATAAGTACTTGAATGCTTATAAAGTTGTTGATGATGACACCGCAGGTTTTTGGGGCGTAACTAATATAGGACGATTCGTCAACGACCAAAGTCCGAAGAACACCGATCCCGAGTACAAAAAGCAATTAGAGAATTTGGCAAAAGTATTAGAGGCTCGCCTCAATAGAGATTTTTTCAACAACAAATAAAGTCTTCTCTCAACTAAGGCTCAATAACGCGATCTGACAAAGATGAAGTATCAAGAGAATCTGCGAATCGTGCTTCATTTGTCGGATCGCTTGTGAACTTCCGCAGACTTATGGCAGCGGCTTCACCGGAGCGTGGTCCGGCTTCTAGCGATTTTTTACCCAAATAGCAACTCCATTGTTATCCACTCATTTAGCTCGCACTACTTATATCTTGTCATTTATATAATTTTTATAATGAAGTAGTAGTAGACATATTCTTTTTTGTGGATAACTTAATTTGTTTGATTATTTTCAAAGAGTTATAAACGTTGTCAGTGTTGAAATCAAACCAATAACTTGGTAGAGAGTGTGTGAATAACTCAGGCAAAAGTTTTGTAATTTTAATATCCACAAGAAAGCCAACCGTTATCCACAGATTTTTGTGGATTATTCTGGCTTCAAACAGACTATATAGGAATCGGATTTTTGGCAAATTTCTCTTCCAGTTATTATTGCCGGCTATAAGCCATTTCTTTCCGCCTCTTTGCTACCGGTGCAATAAAGAATCTTAACCAAGAAGACAGATTGTATTTTGATGGATTCCTATAAAGAAAATCTTTTATTAAATCAAAGAATTAATAATATTTGTTTGGTTTTGATAACTAAATAACAGTTAAAAAATTTAGCTCAAAATCTTCAGTGAGCTTCGTTCTCAAGAAGCAGCAAGGAAGAAAAGAATTATTGATGAGGTCTTGATCGAGATTTGCTCAAAGATAGTTGTCTTTTCTTTTACACATTTCGGAAGGCAGCTTCTTTATCTCCTATATATATATTATCTATTAAATAGATATAGAAGTGTTTGAATTTTTCGTTGATAACTTATAAAAATTATTTAATAACAATAAGTTAATATGAATTTGCATTGTGGATATTTATAAGAAATCAATGTAGACGAATTGTGGATAACTTTTTAAAAGCGGACTTATCCACAAAATTTATAAGTTACTCAAATATTGTCAACAAATTACTGACATAAGTTGGGAGTTTTTTTCGCCTAAATCGGTTCTTCACCACTTCCAATAATTGAAATCAGACAATCCAAAAAGGAAATAATCGAGTAAAGTTACCAAGTGTTAAGTGAATAAAATGTTTTCTACACAAAGTAAAAAAGGTTATTGATGAAAAAACTTTTAGTATTGACATGTTTAACCTCTTCTTTGGTCCTTAGCGGCTGTGCCCCGGTACTTATCGGTTCAGCTGCCGTAGGCGGAACAGCCGTTGCAGTTGACAGACGCAGCGTTGGTGACGTAACTAATGACGGAGTAATTGAAACAAAGGCTAGCGTCCAGTTGGCTCAAGCAAATTTCTCTTCCAGTCATATTACGGTTACGGCCTACGAAGGGAGAGTATTGCTGACCGGCGAAGTCGGTTCTGAAGATGACAAAGAAAAGGCCGGTGAAATCGTTAAGTCTATTAACGGTGTAACTAACGTCTATAACGAACTGGCAGTAATGAATAACGTTCCTTTTACTACAAGAATGAACGACTCGTTAACAGCAAGTAAAGTCAGAGCAGCTCTTCTAGATAATAAGGATGTTACGTTAACTTCTCTGAAAGTAACCGTCGACCGAGGAATCGCTTATTTGATGGGAACGGTAACTCAGCGCGAGGCAGATATCATCACTGCAGTTGCCGCTAAAGTCCCGGGGGTCGTCAAAGTTGTGACTCTGATGGAAATTATTACGCCGGAAGAATTGGAGAGGAGAAAGTTAATCAAAGAGAACCCCTCCGCAGTCACTGAAAAAACGGAAGTCCAGACCGGAGCAGAAACAATTCCTATAAATTAAAATAGTGAATTGATAATAATTCTCATTTAAAATAACAAAAATTTTTGAGGATTCCAAGTGAGTAAAAATGCTTTTAATTTGCTGATTGTTCCGGCGGTGATTTTGATCGTCTGGGCTTTCGTTGCACATTTAGGCATTTTTAACTCATTCTTGCTTCCTCCTCCGGAGCAGGTCTTAGAAAGTTTTGGACAGCTCATCAAAGATGGGACCTTAGGAACCCATATTTTGGCGAGTTCCATGAGATCTTTAGGCGGTTTCTGCATCGCAGCCTTAATAGCGCTTCCGACTGCTTATATTTGCTATTACTCGACTAAAACCGAGAGAAGATTAAAGTTGGTAATGGAAGCTCTGCGATTCATCCCGCCTCTCTCATTGGTTCCTTTGCTTATTCTTTGGCTCGGCATCGGAGAGGCTTCAAAAGTCGCTATCGTAATTTTGGCTAGTTTCTTTCCTATCTACTTCAATGCCTTATCAGGTTTCAGACAGATAGATAAGAATTTCACTGAGCTGGCTACCGTTTTACGTCTTAATAAAAAAGAAAAATTTTTCCATGTAGAGCTTCCCGGATCCCTTCCCAGCGTTCTTACCGGACTTCGTTTGGGATTCGGTTATTCCTGGAGAGCTTTAGTCGGTGCCGAGTTGATTGCTGCATCGTCAGGACTCGGATATCTGATTGGAGACGCGAGCGAAATGTCCCAAACCGATAAAGTGTTTGTGGGCATTTTCAGTATTGCCATTCTCGGCATTTTGGGAGATCAGTTATTTGTGTGGATTACTCATAAATTTTCTCCTTGGATGAAGAAATAATGGCTTCCGGAATCAAAATAGAAAACTTAAAGAAAAGTTTTAACTCTGCTAAAGGCATTATCACTCCAATTGATAATTTCTCTTTGGATATCTCTGCCAATGAACTTACAACCGTTATAGGTAAAAGCGGTTGCGGTAAGACAACCCTTTTAAAGCTCATCAGCGGCATTGAAAAGGCCGACGAAGGAAAGGTCATTTTTTATGACAAAGACGGACAAGAAATTAAAGAACCGAGAATTTCATATGTGTTTCAAGAAGCTCGGCTCCTGCCCTGGAAAACGGTAGGACAGAATCTTGAGCTTCCCATTCGTCATGAAGAAGAAACAATTAGAAAAAAACTTGTTAAGGAAGCTCTCGAGTTAGTTTGTCTCGGTGATATTCAGGACTTGTATCCAAGTGAACTTTCCGGGGGGATGGCTCAACGTGTTGGTTTGGCCCGTGGGGTGATATCTAAACCGGATATTCTCCTATTAGATGAACCTTTTAGTGCTCTGGATTTTATGACCAGAACTAAGTTACAGTCTGATTTCTCCAGACTGCAAAAAGAACTATCGATGACGATGCTGATGATCACTCATGACATAAATGAAGCTGTTTTTCTTAGTCATCGAGTTATCTATCTGAATCATGGGAAAGCCGAAAAAGATTTAAAAATCGACGTAGAAACCCCTCGGCAAATTGGAGATTCTCGTCTTTTGAACTACCAAAATTACCTCTTACACTCTGTTTTTAAATAAGGATTATTAATAATGAAACTGAAATCAGTACTCTCTGCTCTCGTACTTTCCATGGCTGCTGCCAGCGTATTTGCTGCTCCTTCAGAAATCAATATTGCTTATGTGAAGGCCCCGTTCAATCTGCAGAACATGGTGATGAAGCATAACAACATGCTCGAGAACGAGTTCAAGAAAGACGGTATCAAGATTAAATGGCACGACATCACTTCCGGCGCTAAACAGACGCAGGCTATGGCAGCCGGTTCCCTGGACGTCAGCGCCACAATGAATACCGCTTCATTATTAATGGCTAACTCTGCCGGTAATCCTGTTGTCGTCGCAACAGGCGTAGCTCACCCGACAAAAGTTTTTGCTATCGTCGGCAAACCGGGCCCGCAGATGACGGTCAAAGACTTGAAGGGTAAGACTGTTGTCGGTCCGAAAGGCACTGTTCTTCATCAGACATTAGTTGCTGCTTTAACAAAGAACGGCATCGATCCGAAAGATGTCAACTTCATCTCTATGGATATTCCAAAGGGCATGACAGCCATGATGGCCGGTAAAGTTGACGCAGCTCTCTTGGCTGCCGGCGGTGTTATCAAAGCAAATGCAAACGGTGCAAAAACTATTGCTACAGCCGACGGTTACACAGAACCTAACCTCGTCATGACAGCTTCTAAGAAGTTTGCCGATGAAAATCCTGAAATCTTGAAGAGAATTGTTAAAGTCAACAGAGACGCTCTCGCTTGGATTAAGGCCAATCCGAAAGAAGCCTTAGAAATCGGTGCTAAAGAACACGGCATCTCTCTTAAAGACGCAGAAACTTTGAAGAACTGGAGCAACTACTACGATACTTTGACTGACGAAGATATCAAAGGCTTGGAAGCTGACCAGAAGTTCCTTAAGGAAAACGGCATGATTGAGAAGACCGTCAACGTTAAAGATCTCGTCTTACCGATGGCAATGCAGAAATGATGAATAAAGAAATCGTCAAGGTTGTTGAAAAGGGTGTTGAATTAGACATCCCCTTCCATGCTTGCGTGCTTTACCACGGAAAAGACAGCATCGGCGGTCTGTCCTTAGGTTACCGCCTGATGTACTGGGCTCTTAACTATCTTTCTGAAGACGGAGAAATTCCGAGAAGAGAAGATATCAGCTTTAAAACAGCTTTTCCGGGTCCGGGACTCAGAGACGCCGTAGAAATGATTTCTAGGGCCGTTACCGGCGGAAGGTATGAAGTACTTAGGGAGGCTCCTTCGTGCGCTCCTGAGGGCGTTTACGGCCATATGTACTTTGAAATTTCTTTGAGAGACAAAACTGTTAAGGTCGCCCTCAAACCGGGAGTTATCGATGACGACTTTATTCAGACCGGAAGAAGTTTCAAAAAAGAAAATCTGACGCCGGAAGGACTCAGGCATTGGGAAGATCTGAAAAAGAATCTTGCGGAAAAAGTTTGGTCGGTTGAGAATTTATCAGATGTTCTAACAGTCATTGAGTAATTGATTGAATTTGGAAGCCTGCTCGGCAGCTCCGTAACTTGATCTGATTAATACACCGCTTGCACAGCTGCTAAAGCCAAGTTCTTTAGCAGTCTGTGCATATTTTTTAAATGTGTCCGGATGGACATACCTTTGCACAGGATAGTGATACTTACTAGGAGCCAAGTACTGGCCGATCGTGACCATCTGAACATTGTGGGCTCTTAAATCTTTAAGAACTTGGATGATCTCTTCATCGGTTTCTCCGAGACCAACCATCAAGCCGCTTTTGGTCGGGCAATCCGGATAAATCTCCGACCATCTTTTTAACAGAGTCAAAGAGTGCTCGTAGTTTCCCCCGGGCTTAACCTCACGATACAAACGAGGAACCGTTTCAATATTGTGGTTGAGCACATCGGGTTTAATTTCTTTTAATACTTCAAGAGCCCGATCTAATCTTCCTCGGAAATCAGGAATCAGGATTTCTACCTTAGCATCAGTTTCTTCCTGAATTTTTTTTACGCAATGCACAAAGTGAGACGCACCGCCGTCTTTAAGATCGTCTCTGTCTACGCTGGTAAGAACAGCGAATTTAATTCCTAAACGTTTAATGCTTTCGACGATATGGTCGGCTTCTTTCGGATCGAGAGGCAAAGGTTTACCGTGCGCTACATCGCAGAAGGGACATCTTCGGGTACAAATCTGTCCCATTAGTAAAAAGGTGGCACGTTTCTTATTGAAGCACTCATTTAAGTTAGGGCAGTTAGCTTCCTGACAAACGGTATGCATGCCTTTATCAGCCAACAGTTCCCTGACTTCTTTAACTTTGAGAGCATTGGCAGGAATCCGGACTTTAAGCCAGGAAGGTTTAGGCAGCTTGACTTCATTTAAACGATAAACTTCATGCTGCTTTATTTTTTTAGTTGTCCTCTGTTCCTTGGGAATAAAGTCCGTCATCAGAATCCTGTCTTAAAAAGGAATAGCAAAAATTGTTGAGGCCGAAAGGCTGCCGAGAGGCCATGTTAAGTAAAACACGCCAATTCCTGCGATTGTAAGCAAGAGAGCAAAAAGAACTTCGAGTTTGATGGTTCTAAGCATCAAGAAGGTTATGTCAGCCTGCTGTGTCTTTTTAAGAATGGAGGGTAGGAAACTGGCTCTCGGAAGGGCAAGCAAAACAAACAAGAAAGGCCAATAAGAATGGTTAGCAATACTTAACCAGCCAACGATGATAAACGGAATATAAATCATGCAGGAGTAGACGAACACGCCGACTTTTTTACCGACAACCGCTGCAAGCGTTCTGCGGCCGACCGATAAATCATGCTCAACATCACGGTAGTTATTGATAAAGAGTACGGCAGCTCCAATTAAGCCTAAAGCTGTGCCGGGAATAAGAACCAGAATATTGAAGCTCAAAGTCTGCAGCCAGAACGTACCGCCGACAGCGAACAATCCGTAGAAAAGAAAAACTAAAAATTCTCCGAACGGCGTGTAAGCAATTGGCTTTGGACCGCCCATGTAGCAATACCCGCAAAGAATGGAGAGGAAAGCAATTAACGCAATAGCCCAGCCGCCGATGACGATAAGAGCAATACCGAAAAGGCAGGCAAGAACGATCATGGCTCCAATCATTTTTTTAGCAGCGTCCATGGAAATCCAGCCCTCCGTGGTGGCTCTCGGAATACCGACGCGATCGGAGCGTTCTGCTTTTCTTACGTTGTAAGCATAGTCATTGACCATATTTGACATAGCTTGAATGGTCATCGCACCTAGCAATGTCAAAAGGAAAATCCAAAAATTAAATTTACCGTCAAAAGCTAAAGCTAATCCGGTTCCTACTAAAACCGGAGCAGCAGCTATCCACAAAGTTTTAGGGCGGAAAAATGCAAGCCAAGCTTCTAAAGAATGCGGTTTAATGTTTTTTTTCAATCAAGTACTCCGATAATTTTCTCTCAAGAATTTTAATTATTTCTTGTTTAGAACAAGCTGAGTTTAACGACTTAATATTGGCCGTCTTCAATCCTTTATACCCGCAAGGGTTGATTCTTTCAAAGAATGAGAGGTCGGCATCGAAATTTACAGAGAGGCCGTGGTAAGTGCAGTCATTGGAGATTCGAATGCCTATAGAGCAAACCTTCTGTGCACCGTTGAATAGACCGGAACAATCAGATCCTTGTATGTAAACGCCGGGAGCTCCGGGGACTAAGAACCCAGTGATATCGACTTCTTTCAATGTGTCGACAACTGCGCTTTCTAAAGCTTCAAGATAAGCTTTTGGAAGCAGTCCTCTCTTACGTAAATGAATGAGTGGGTAGACAACGATTTGTCCGGGACCATGATAAGTAACTTCACCTCCCCGATCTGTGTAGACAACCGGTACATTCTGCGGATTTAAAAGGTGACTCGGACTGCCTTGTCTGCCTACCGTAAATACGGAAGGATGCTCGCAAAACCAAATTTCGTCCAAATCGGCTGTGCGATCTTGGACGAAATTTTTCATTTTTTGCCAGGTCTCCAGATAATCAACGAGGCCTAGATGACGAAATAAAAGCTGATTCAAAATTACAAAACAAATTTAGTATATTCGTGATCAACTAACGCTTTGTATAGGTCGTCGAGTTGGTCTTGAGAGGTAGCCCTGACCACGACTCCCAAAGAGAGATAGTTGCCCTTAGCAGATTCTTTCAAATTTGCTTCAGCAGGATTGTAATCCGGGTCGTATTTCTTAATGACTTCAACAATTTTATCTTTGTAGTCATCAGCTTTGATACCGACGATCTTGAGAGGAAAATCACATGGGAATTGAAGCAGCTTTGCAGGAAGCTCTTCTTCTAATTGTTCTTGTTTTTTGACGTCTTCAGACATTTCGATGACTCCTCAATCTATTATGGCATTTAACTTGTCGATGACTTTCTGCTTCACGCTAGGATAGACGTTTTCATTGGCCATCAATGGTACATTCTTAAGGGTTTGGCCGTTAAATACAATGCGTAAGGTACCAATTTGAGAACCGGAAATAATCGGCAGCTTCATTGGTTCATCTCTTTCGATGAGGAGTTCAACTTTATTGTGTCTAAGCTCTTGCAGGTCAATTTTTTTTAAAGAGATAAAGATATCGTCCGGAGCGATCATTACCACCTGCTTTTTATCAGTGCCTTTCAAATCTACGGTTGAGATGATTTTACCTTTGGAGATGATTTTCAAGGTCTCAAAATTATTAGCGGCATCAGAGAGTAAATTTGAAGAACGCTTAATGATTTGGCCGGCAGGCAGAGGATTGTTTGCCGTATTGATGACAAGAGAACCGGGTTCCTTTCTGGCGTTCTTCTTTTTAGGATGGTCAATGCGGGCTAAGGAGAGGACTGCTTTCGTGTCCTTGTCGATGAGCATAACGATGTTCGTCTTTTCACCTCTGCTGGCTTTTAGCTGAGAAGGGTAGCTAATGTCGCCGATGACGAATTTTTCGTCAAAGGGACTGACTCCCATTTTTTCGAGTTCGAAAAATACGGCACTTAGAGCATTCGTTAAGTCTTCAACCGAGCAGTCGATTTTTGAAGTTTTTAAATCGAATATCCCATTGTCCCCCACTTTGATCTTTGCGTCCGCAAAGTGCTCAGTCAGGATTCTTTGCAAAGTCAGTCTGGCATCGGGAGATTTAAGAAACAGGAGAGCAGTAAGTAATTCTTTGATCTTTATTTTCTTTTCAGGATCCAAACGCAACGATGCCTTAGTTGTCGGTGCGGAAGTCAGTTCTATTTCTTTAGCCGGATCAATTTTCTTTTCTTGCACTAGATGAATCAATCCGTAAGCCGACAAGAGATCGGAAAGAAGTTCGATATTGTCTATCTCAAGTTTGGAAAGATTCGTCTCAAAAGAATTACCGCTGAGTAAATCAAAGGAGACAAAAGAGGGCTCCTCTGACAGCAACTTGTGTTCTTGTTCGAGAGTCTCGGATTTGGCAGGTGCTTTACTGCACCAGGCAGGAGATGAACCGAGAGCCAAAGCAGCAGTCAAAGATAATACAGTGAGTAATTTATAGGGGGTCATAGTGATTCATCCATGTGATAGCCCGCTTTATCATGGTCTGCAGCAGAGGTATTTGTTTTGAGAAGAAGTGATCGGTATTAGGAATAACGGTGACAGCCTGGCCGAAACGTCCTGCCCATGCCAGAGCATCTTTCAAAGGGATCACTTCGTCGTTTTCTCCGTGTATCAAAAATGTCGGAACAGCAGGTAAATCGAACTTCCATTTTCCCGCGGCGGTTCCGAGCAGTAGCAAGAAATCCGGGGCATTAGAAAAAGCTGCTTTGCAGCTCACATAAGTGCCAAAGGAGAAGCCCGAAAAGCAAGTTTTCGGTTTAGAAGAAAAGAGTGTTTTGATTTCCGGCAGCTCTAAATAAAACTGTACTAAGGCTAAAAGATCTTCTGTTTCTCCTGCGCCGTTGTCATAAACTCCCTGGCTTTTACCGACTCCGCGGAAGTTATGACGGACAGTGATCCAATTTTCCTGGAGGAAAGATTTATTTAGAGCATGGATAACTTTATTATTCATGTTTCCACCGAAGAGAGGATGCGGATGAGAAAGAAATGCGATTCCCTTAGGGGCGCAGCCGGGGATGGAAAGTCTGGTTTCCAGATTTCCGGTTTTCCCTCGAACGGTCATTTCTATCTCTTTTACGGCCATTTTTTCCTCGATGGTAGCAACCCCCCATTTTACCGAAGCATGTAACTTCAAATAAATTAGAAATTCTGCTGAAATGTTTAGTTCCAAAAATGTCTGATTACCTTTCAATTGATTCCGTTTCTAAAAAACTGTCTAAGCAAGGCATCACCTTTGAGTTTCTTCCGGAAGTTGATTCGACCAATGACTACCTCAAGAGGAAAGTTCTTGAGGGAGCTGTGTGCGCTCCTTATGCGGTTGTGGCCGAGAAGCAAGTCAAAGGAAAAGGCACGAAGGGAAGATCCTGGGTGGATAATTCGGAGAGCTGTCTGAAGTTTTCTATGGTCGTGGAACATTCGGGCAGTACTCGAGAACTAATGACTTTAAGTCCTCTCTTAGCTGTAAATCTTGCTGAAGAGTTATCGAAGCTTAATTCAAAGGTCAAGGTTAAATGGCCTAATGATTTAATGACTTCGGAAGGAAAATTAAGCGGAATACTTATCGAGACGGTTAAGTATGCAGGCAGTGTCTATCTAGTTTTTGGAATCGGTGTTAATTTATTTCCCAATTGCGAACTAGAAGAACAAATCAACCGGAATATCGCATTCCTTTTTGAAGAGCATCTTGATAAGGAGGCCAAAAGGGAAGAAGTTATTAGGATTTTGGCGGGTTCCGTACTCAAAACAATGAATCAAAGGATCGGGTTACAAGATACTTTCCTCTCGGACAGATGGAAAAAGTTTGACTATTTCTATCAAAAAACGTTGAGTTTTAGACTTCCTTCACAAGAAATCGTTCAAGGAACTGAGGAAGGAATCAGTTCAGAGGGTGAAATTCAGCTGATTATTGACGATTCTTTAAGAAAGTTTAATTCAGGAGAAATCCTGAAAAACGGTCGTGGTGGACAGGATTTTTAACGAAAAAGATCAAAATCGAGCACCTTCAAATGTGTCCGAGTATTTTTTTGAAGTTCTAGGTACATAATTGAGGCTCTTTTAGTTTTTCCTGTAGTTGGTTTCTATTTAGAAAAAGGCGAAGGTAAGATGGCTTCTATTCTGATTGATCTTGGTAACTCGGCTTTAAAGTGGTCTCTGTTAGATGATCCTGAAAATCCATTTACTTACGTCCACGAGTCCTCCGGCATTCTCGATGAAAAAATCAAAAATAAGTGGCAAGAACTCGGAGTAAAGAATGCCTACGGTTGTACAGTTGCTTCCGACTGGATTGCTCACAGTACAAAGAACTTTCTTAGCAGCATCGGAGCGCAATGCACATGGTTTACAGCCAAAAAAGAATTTGCAGGGGATTTTATTCTTAAAAGCAACTACGACCACCCGGAACTGCTAGGCGCAGATAGGTGGTTTGCTGCCATTGGCTCTGTCGCGCTTCATAAAGACGAACCTCTTTTAGTTTGCCATTTAGGGACTGCCAGTACTATTGATAGTGTCATTCCGACCGACGTTGGTGAGTATGTGTTTTTAGGCGGAAGAATTGCTCCGGGGCCCGCAATGATGCGTGAAGGTTTGGCCAGAGGGACATCTCATCTGCCGCGAGCATTCGGAAGAAGAACGGATTTTCCCACCAATACTATCGATGCTATTACAACCGGAATTGTTGACTCTCAATTAGGTCTTATTGAAAGAGCGGTAAGAGAGATGGAAGGAATCGGAGCAACCCCAAAAATTCTTCTTGCAGGGGGTGCTTCTAAAGTTGTTGCTCCTTATATTCAGCAGGAATTTGATAATGTCGATATCCGCCACAATCTGGTTTTGCATGGTTTAGCCACTATGGTCCGGAATCAGAAGAGCTAGAAGTATTCCCAGGAACCTCAATTATAAAACCGCATATTACGGCCGCGTTTATCGTGGCCATTTTTGAAAAGTCAAAAAATTTACTGAAATAATTAGAGTTTCCGATGCAAGCCTCGAGATAAAAAAGTGACCAAAGTTTGATCTATATCAAACTACTCGAGCAGTTTTCGGTCAGAAAATGACGTCAGTTCAAGAAAAGAACAGATACCCAAGGAGATTCATATGACAACTAGACGTAATTTTCTTAAGACTTCCTCTTTTGCTTCTTTAGGCTTATTAGGCGCTGCTGTTTCAACAGCTAGAGCTGCTGATGTTGCCTCTTCTACTCTTCCATCCAAATGGGATGGAGAGACGGATGTGCTCGTTGCCGGCTCCGGTATCGCCGGTATGTCTGCTGCTATTTCTGCAATGGACAAAGGCGCTAAAGTTCTTGTTTTGGAAAAGGGCAAGAACTACGGCGGATGCGCAATTATTAACGGCGGCATCATTGCCTTAGGCGGTGGTACAAGAACTCAGAAAGAACACGGTGTAGAAGACAGTCCTGAACTTCTCTACAAGAAATTAACTAATCCGGCTCATCACGAATATCGCAAGAACACTCCGGAACTCGTTAAGAAATATTCTGAATGGTGTCCCGGAACACAGGTTTGGTTGGAAGAACATGGTGTCCGTTTCCTTCCGACTTTTACAAAACCAGGCAAATATGATTCTCAGCATCATGAGTCCTACCATCATATCTGGTGGAAAGACTCCGGAGAAGGCGGAAGAAAACCTCAGCCCACAGGCGGTTTCATGACCGGCCGAGGCATCATGATGCCTTTCTATGAATATTTCACAGGTAAAGGCGGTCAGATTCTTCTCGAACAGAAATTGATTGATGTTTATGTTGATGGAAACGGAGCCGTTGTCGGTGCCAAAGTTCAAGGTCCGGATGGCAAGATCCAAAACATTAAAGCAAACAAAGGTGTAGTACTGGCAGGCGGAAGCTGGAAAGCAAATCCCGAACTCAGAAGACTTACTGATCCACGCTTTACAGAGAATATGATTTCTACCGGATATCCGTTCGTTGCTCCCGATGGTTCAGCTATTTTGGCTGGTGTACGCGCAGGCGGTATGTTGGTTGGTGACCGTTGCGAAGATACTCCTCACCTTCGCCGTAAGTTTGGTACAGCTCACTATGGCTTCCCGAAAGGGAGTAAGTATGGTGCTCCCGGTCTCGGAATCAGCGGTCCTCGCTGGGCAGAAGTAATCTTTACAAACAAGAACGGCGACAGATTCGTTAGAGAATTGGATAAAGCTAACTTAGGCGGATACACCTTCTATGACGCAGCTTTGGCTCAGCCCGATCAGTTCCTCTGGACAGTATTTGACGATGCAACAGCTAAGAAGTACAAATGGGATACGAAGTATCCGACTTGTGAAGAAGGATATGCCTTCACAGCTGACACATTAGCTGAACTGGCTAAATTGACAAATCAACCGAATCTTGAAAAGACTGTAGCCCGTTACAACGGCTTTGTGGACGCTAAGAAAGATGAAGATTTTGATAAGCCTGCAGAAAGTCTGACTAAGAAGATCGAGCAAGGACCATTCCATGCCGTTCGTCTGGTTCTTTGCGTACATAACCTTACGGGCGGTTTGGCTATCAACAATAATTCTCAGGTTCTTGGCCAAGACATGAAACCGATTAAAGGTCTCTATGCAGCCGGCGAAACAGCTGGAGGTCTTTATGTCGGTAATGGGATGCCGCGCGCAATTATGCCGGGTCGCTGGGCCGGTGAGCATGCCGCGACTTCCAAATAATTACTTTATATAAAACCTAATGGGCGAGGCATAAAGATGTCTCGCCTCGATCTCCAAGGAAATAACAATGAAAAAAGCTCTTTATCTTTCCTTGCAGCTTTCCTTAAGTTTTTCTGCAGTTACTGTGGTTGCTCAGCAGCAGGCTCAAGAACCGATGAAGAAAGAACAGTGTTTGGCGTGCCATGGGCCGACTTTCGATGATTTGATTAAAAAGAACGTTCAGGCTCAATCCGACTCTGGTCCTGTGAATCCGCACGTGTGGATTCCTCATGCCGGCGGTGATGAGAAAAATTTCTCGGAATGCGTCGAATGCCACTCTCAGCATCCCATGCCACCTAAACCCGGATACAAGGATACCAGTGCTTCTCTTGAACCTTGCTATGCCTGCCACCATAATTATCAGTTAAAGAAGTGCTCCTCTTGTCACGGCGCTAATAACGGATAATTGTTAATTTTTTATGAGAATAATCAGGTTCCTACTTATCCTGTTTGTTGCTTTCTGTTCCTGCTTCCTCCATGCGGAGGAAGAACAGAAGGTTATTAAGATTGGCCTTATTCATTTTTCTCCTCCCTTGAGCAAGGATATGGATTTCACTCCAACCTTGCGTTACCTGCAGAAAGAACTCGCTCCCTGGAAAGTTGAAGCGAAAGTCTATTCATCAGCAGATTTAGAAAAAGCTATTAAAGACGGCTCTATCGATTTCTTCTATGCCAGTTCCGGCTTTTTCTACCGCATGCTTCCTTTTGGCGTCCGAGACATCGCTACGGTCGTAACGGCCGAGAAGCCAGTTCCAAACTTTGGGACAGCCGGCGCTTTTATTACTCAGCGAGACAGAAAGGACATAAAAAGTATTGAGGACATGAAAGGCAAGTCATTTGTCGCTAACTATGAGTCTGCCTTTCATGGTTATAGGATTGGCATGGCAGATCTTGCCTTCAGAGGCTATGACCCAGATAATTTTTTTAAGAGTAAACGATTTGTCGGTGAGTCAGCCGATAAGCTCTTGAAAGAAATTGTGGAGAGAAAAGCTGATATTGGTTTTATACGTGCTTGCTGGCTTGAAGAGCATGAACTTCAAAATATCGCCGTCCTTGACAAGATTAAAGTCATTTCTCCCATTTCCGGTCCTGTTAAATGTCTGCACTCCACGCGTTCCTATCCTAACAATACTTTTGCTTCTACTCGAGTCGTCAATCACGATGTGGCAAAGAAAGTGTCGGCAGCCTTATTAAGTATGAAGCCAAGCGCAAGCGGCCAATATTGGTCATTAGCCACGAACTTCAAACCAGTTGATGATTTATATCGCGTCCTGAAAGCCGGACCATATGAGTACATGAACCAATGGTCACTTCGTCGTTTTGTTTTGACTTATTGGCCGTTGCTCGCACTTTTGGTATTGACAGTAATCGGATTAGCGGCGCACAGCTGGCGTGCTCAGAGATTGGTGGATAAAGCAAAAGCCGAGCTGCTGGAAGCCGAAGAAAAAAAGAGCAAGCTGCAAAAACAAGCTAACGAACTGACAGAAAAAATGGAAGCTCAACACAAATTGAACTTGGTCAGCCAGATCTCTTCGATCTTTGCTCATGAGATGAATCAGCCTCTAGCAGCCTGCCAATACCTAGTGGACGGGCTCAAAGCATTAAACAAACGAAATCCCAAAGAAGTTAATCCGGAGATTTTGAGTTTTAGCCTTGAGAACTTTGAGAAGGAGCTTAAGCGAGCAACTGCTATTGTCAACAAAGTTAGGCAATATGCCCGAAAACAGGCTTGCAGGAATCAGAAAGTAGACTTTTCTGCTTGTCTTGCGGAAATTATCCAGACCATGAAGGTGAAGTACTTCGGGAAAGTCTATTTGCACGTGGACTTCACAAAAGACATTTTTATTGAGGGCGATCGAGTTGAGATTGAGATTCTTGTTTGGAATTTGGTGAAGAATGCCATAGAGGGAGCATTAGAAGGAGCAAATCCAACAGTTTGGATTTCTTTGAAATCCTGTAAAGATCAAGTAATGCTCCAAGTAGCAAACAGCGGGAGAGTATTTTCTGCAGGCGAAGTTGAAGATATAGGCAAAAATTATTTGAAGAGCTCTAAAGCTGAAGGTTTAGGAATTGGCCTTCAGGTTATCAAATCAATTCTCGAAGCCATGGGCACTTCAATGAAAATGCAAGCTAGGGAGGGAGGAGGACTGGTGCAGTCAGTTCTCTTCGCCAAGTGGAGTGACAACCATAATGACGGAATTAGCACAAGAAACTAAGGCAAGATTTCTGATCCGGGTAATAGATGATGATCCGGGAATACTCACCGGATTAACTTTTTTGTTGGCTTGTACCGGCTGGAAGTCAATCGGCTATAGCTCTGCAGAAGAATTTCTGGAAAAAGACAACAAGATGATTCCGGGATGCATTCTTTTGGATATACGTATGCCTGGAATGACGGGAATCGAGCTTCAAACAGAGCTAAAGAAACAACGAAATGAATTGCCAATCATCATTATTACCGGCTATGCGGACGTTGATACGGCAGTCAGAACGTTGAAGAAGGGAGCTTTTGATTTTCTGCAAAAGCCTGTGAATGCCGAGAAGTTGGAAGAAGTATTGGCCGAGTGTATTCAGAACAAAATGGTTGAAGATACCGGCAATAAAGAAATAGATGTTCTGAAGATTTTTGATTCACTGAGTAGACGAGAACAAGAGGTATTCGAGCTGATAGCCAACGGCTTAACGAGTAAATTAGTTGGTGAAAGACTGGGTTTGTCGGAGAGAACAGTTCAAGGCCATCGATTGAATATCTCAAAGAAATTCAATATTCACACCAAAAAAGAATTATTAGCCTGCTGGAATTTCATTGAAAAAAATAAATAAATGCAGAAATTTTTGAATCTTTTAGAAATTTTATAAACTTTTACATTTAACTTAACCACTTGAAATTAAAGTAAAAATTAGTATTTTACTCTGAAATCATAGAAAAATTTTCTTCAAGAGGTTTGACAAGCTCAAAAAAGGTATTTATAGTTCGCACCTCGTTGTTGA
>UQNA01000037.1 GCA_900542195.1 uncultured Sutterella sp.
TCTTCTTTTTTTATCTGATCTGCCACGGTTTTTATACTATCGGTCGGTCTTCCATCGTAAATCGGGGATGTATCGACATAAGCTTAATTCTTATACAACAAAAAAAGCACCATCCCCAGGTCTAAATCCCAAAAACGGTACTTTGTAATGCGCCTTCAGGGGCTCGAACCCTGGACACGCGGATTAAGAGTCCGCTGCTCTACCAACTGAGCTATGCTCCCTTCTGGTGGGCTGTGCAGGACTCGAACCTGCGACCAATGGATTAAAAGTCCACTGCTCTACCAACTGAGCTAACAACCCGTTTGATTCGTGTTGAATCAATCCAGGAGTCGAACTATACATCCCTTTTTTTTATCCGTCAAACGATCTGCACGATTTTTTATTAAATTTGTTGTTTTTTTTCCAAAAAGTCTAAAAATAGTTAAGTAAAAGACATAAATTGACGTATATGGAGGAATAATTCTCATAAAAGATTGGAAAAAATAAATCTTTTGCAAAGAAAAACCATTCCAATTAGTATTTACAGAATCAGTTTATAAATAAGAAAAAGTTAGGGAAAAGAAATGGCAGAAAAGAAAAAAGCAAAACCGCAGGTGGTGCAGGTAGTTGACCCGGAAGCACGTAAAAAGGCCCTTAAGGTCGCTCTTGATCAGATTGCAAAACAGTTCGGTAAAGAAGCAATTATGCCGATGGGACAAAAAACCGTCCAGGAAGATCTGGAAGTCGTTTCCACCGGTTCCTTTACCTTGGATATGGCCCTTGGTGTCGGGGGCCTTCCTCGCGGAAGAATCGTCGAAATCTACGGTGCTGAATCTTCCGGTAAAACCACTCTGACTCTCCATATCTTGGCTGAAATGCAGAAATTGGGCGGAACATGTGCCTTCATCGACGCTGAACACGCTTTAGATATCAAATACGCTAAAGATTTGGGCGTTAATGTAGACGATCTTCTTCTTTCTCAGCCGGACAGTGGTGAACAAGCTCTTGAAATTACCGATGCTTTGGTCCGTTCCGGTGCGGTTGACCTCGTCGTTATCGACTCTGTAGCAGCCTTAACACCAAAATCAGAAATTGAAGGCGAGATGGGCGAAGCCCTTCCAGGTCTTCAGGCTCGTTTGATGAGCCAGGCACTTAGAAAGCTTACCTCCAGCATTAAGAAATCCAACGCTTTAGTCGTCTTTATTAACCAGGTCCGCCAGAAGATCGGCGTCATGTACGGTCCGTCAGAAACGACGACAGGCGGTAACGCATTGAAGTTCTACTCTACTATCCGTATGGAAATTCGTAGAACGGGCGGCGTCAAGAAAGGTGATGATGTTTTAGGTAACGAAACAAGAGTTAAAGTCGTTAAGAACAAAGTTGCTCCTCCGTTTAAGTCCGCTGAATTCGAAATCATCTACGGTAAGGGTATCTCCAGAGAAGGTGAAATTATCGACCTCGGAACCGAGATGGATATCTTCGGTAAGTCCGGCGCTTGGTACTCTTACCAAGGCAATAAGATTGGCCAAGGTAAGACAGCCGCTAGAGATTGGCTCCACGCTCATCCGGAAGAAATGAAAGCTATCGAAGAGCAAATCAAAGCTAAGATTGCTGAGAACTCCGGTTTGAACAACGATGACGATGAAGAAACCTTAATGGAAGAAACTTACGAAGATACAGCTAATGCTTGATGATGACGACAGAGTTCGGTCAATAAAACAAAAAGCTGTGGCGCTCCTTGCTGTCAGGGAGCGCTCTCGTTTTATTCTCCGCAATAAATTAAAAGAAAAATTTTCTGAACCGCAAGATTTGCAGATAATCGATGCTTGCCTAGATGAGTTGGAAGGTAAAGGCTATCTCTCCGATGAACGCTTTGCTCGCGCTTCTTTGGTAACTAAAGCATCGCGATTCGGAGATCAGCGGCTTAAGTGGGAACTTCGATGCCAGGGCGTCAACTCTGAAACGATTAACTCTGTTATGGAAGAGTTTGAAGAGTCGGAATTCGAACGCGCAAAGACACTCTGGGAAAGAAAATTCGGTGAACTTCCCGAAGATCAAAAAGAAAGAGCAAGACAATTTAGGTTCTTAGCCTCAAGAGGATTTTCTTTCAAAACTATCAATCAAATTATTAAAGGTGATTGGGACGAGTTCGAGTAAAAGATGAGCTTGCTATACTTCACATTTTGGCACATTTTCGAAAATCACCATGAAAATTCACGAGTATCAAGCCAGAGAAATATTGCAAGACTTTGACGTCCCAATTCCTGCCGGAAAAGTTGCAGACACTCCTTCACAGGCCCGAGAAATCGCAGAACAGCTAGGAGGTAATGTTTGGGCAGTCAAGGCTCAGGTTCACGCTGGCGGAAGAGGTAAAGGCGGCGGCGTCAAATTAGCCAGAAATTTAGAGCAGGTCGAAGAACTTGCAAAAGCCATGATCGGGATGAGATTGGTTACCAAGCAAACAGGACCGGGTGGAGCATTAGTCAGCAAGGTTCTGATTCAGCAAGGCGTAAACATCGTCTCCGAATATTACGTCGGCTTCCTTATTGATAGAGTCAAACAATCTTGTGTTCTTTTGGCTTCTTCGGAAGGCGGCATGGAAATCGAGAAAGTGGCCGCGGATTTTCCTGAGAAAATCGTTAAAGAATATATCGACAGCTCCGTTGGATTAACTAAAGAACAAGCGAAAGATGTAGTTGTCAAGCTCAACATGGATGAAAAAGTCCGTGGAAAGGCTGAGAAAGTTTTATTGGGTCTTTGGAAAGCCTTTAAAGAAAAAGACTGTTCTCTTCTGGAAATTAATCCGTTAATCGTTACCAAAGAAGGAGAAGTCTTCCCTCTCGATGCCAAAATGACTTTTGACGATAATGCTCTTTATCGCCATCCCGAATTAGAAGCGTTTATTGATCCGTCCCAAGAAGACGAAACCGAATTAAAGGCACATGAGGCTGGACTGCCTTATATCCAGCTCGACGGCAATATTGCTTGTTTGGTCAACGGCGCCGGATTAGCAATGGCAACTATGGACACCATTAAGCTTTTCGGGGGAGAACCTGCAAACTTCTTGGATATCGGCGGAGGCGCATCCGTAGAAAAGGTGACGGCTGCTTTTGAAATCATGCTGTCCAAGCCGGAAGTTAAAGTCATCTTAGTCAATATCTTCGGCGGCATTATGAAGTGCGACACTATTGCTGAAGGAATTGTCGAGGCTTGCAAAGTTGTTTCCTTGACCGTTCCGCTTGTCGTTCGCATGAAGGGAACTCACGAAGATTTAGGTAAACAGATTCTCAAAGAAAGCGGCTTGCCGATCATTACTGCTGAGACTCTTGGAGAAGCAGCCCTTAAAGCGGTTTCTCTGGCTAAGGAGCAATAAGATGAGTATTTTGGTTAATAAAGATTCAAGAGTAATTACCCAGGGAATGACCGGGAAGACCGGTCAGTTCCATACGGCTGCCTGCAGAGAATATGGATTCGGCAAAGAATGTTTTGTAGGAGGCGTAAATCCTAGAAAAGCAGGACAAACTTGGGAAGGTCTTCCCATTTTTGGTACGGTCCAAGAAGCTAAAAAAGCGACCGGTGCCAATGTCTCTGTGATTTATGTTCCGCCGCCCGGCGCAGCTTCTGCCATTATGGAAGCGTCTGATGCAGGAATGGACCTCATTATTTGCATCACAGAGGGAATTCCTGTTCTTGATATGATTCAGGTCAGAGAGCATATGCGCAAAACCGGGTCTAAGAGCTTGCTCCTGGGACCGAATTGTCCGGGTCTTGTGACACCGGGTGAAATTAAAGTAGGTATTATGCCTGCTCATATTCATAAGAAGGGAAGAATTGGGGTAGTCTCCCGCTCCGGAACTTTGACTTATGAAGCGGTTGCTCAGCTCTCTGAGCTCGGATTGGGCCAGTCTACGGCTGTTGGAATTGGCGGCGATCCGATAAATGGTTTAAAACATAAGGATATTTTGAAGCTCTTCGACGAGGATCCGGATACTGACGCTGTCGTCATGATTGGAGAAATCGGAGGCTCCGATGAGGAAGAGGCAGCTCTGTGGGCAAAAGAACACATGAGCAAGCCGGTAGTAGGATTTATTGCCGGCGTGACTGCTCCTGCTGGTAAACGAATGGGGCATGCCGGTGCGATTATTTCAGGAGGCAAAGGGACTGCTGAAGGAAAACTTCGCACTATGGAAGAATGCGGAATAAGAACTACACGCAATCCGTCTGAAATCGGAAGTCTATTGAAAGAGGTTTTGAACTCTTCCAATTGAAAGGATAAATTGTGGAATATTTTTTAGAGGTATTTGCTGACATACATTGGGGTGCTGTACTCCAGATCATCATTATTGACATCCTGCTCGGCGGAGACAATGCAGTTGTAATCGCGTTGGCTTGCCGAAACTTAGACCCGCACATGAGAGGCAAAGGCATCCTTTACGGAGCCGGCGGTGCCATCATCCTGCGCGTTATTTTGGTAGCTTTCGCCGTCTCGATTATGAAGGTTCCGTTCCTGAAATTCTGCGGAGGTATTCTGCTTCTTTGGATCGGTATTAAGCTTCTTATTCCTCACGATGAAGAAGAAAAGGAAATTCACGCCAGTAAGAAACTTTGGGGTGCCGTCAAGACCATTATCATTGCTGACTTGGTGATGAGTATTGATAACGTTATTGCTATCGCCGGTGCTGCTGAACAGGCTCCGGGACACCATCAGATGTGGTTGGTTATCTTCGGTCTTCTTGTCAGTATCCCGTTTATTCTTGGCGGAAGCCAGATTATCTTGAAGGTAATCGATCGATTCCCGATTATCGTTTATGCCGGCGGCGCTTTGCTTGGTTGGATTGCCGGTACGCTGATGGTTGATGATCCGGGAATTTCTCCGCATTTCCCGAATCTGCCGAACCTTCACGTTGAGGGCGGAATTGCCGGAGCCGTCTTTGTTGTTGTGGTGGGATTTATCATCGCAAGGCTAAAAAACAGTAAAAAGACGTCCGGATAAAACCTTCCGATAAATAAAAAGCTCCGCTGATCACGGAGCTTTTTTTGACATAGACGGCAATTACTTGTCGATTACTGCTCCGCCCAAGCATACATCCCCGTCATAGAGGACCGCGCTCTGACCTGGGGTGACGGCCCACATCGGCTCTTTACTGGCTAAGAATAAAGAGTTTTCATCTGCTGAAATAATTTCGCAGGGCTCATCGGGCATTCTGTAGCGTGTTTTAACGGAGAGCTGACTTCCCGCAGCGGGGGGAGTGCCGAGAATCCAATTCGGATCGCTGGCTTTTAAGGTCATAGATTGCAGCCAAGGATGGTCATGACCCTGAACTACATAAAGCGTGTTTTCCTTGATGTCTTTTCTCGCTGCAAACCAAGGTTCTCCATTGGAATCTTTTGTACCGCCGATTCCAATTCCTTTTCTTTGACCAAGGGTGTAGTAGGACAAACCGATATGCTCTCCCACAACCTTTCCGTCCGGGGTTTTAATTGGGCCCGGTTTGTTGCTCAAATAACGGTGAAGGAACTCGCGGAAGGGCCTTTCCCCGATAAAACAGATACCCGTGCTGTCTTTTTTACGGGCGTTCGGCAGTCCGATTTCCGCGGCGATTTTGCGAATCTCAGTCTTGCAGTAGCCGCCGATTGGGAATAAAGATTTGGAGAGTTGATGCTGGTTGAGCCTGTGGAGAAAATAGCTTTGATCTTTTGCCGGATCTACTCCTTTGAGTAATTCGAAAAGACCGTTATTTTCTCTGACACGAGCGTAGTGGCCCGTTGCAATCTTTTCTGCACCCATCTTCAGAGCGTAGTCCAAGAAGGATTTGAATTTGATTTCTGAGTTGCACAGAATATCGGGGTTAGGTGTACGGCCGGCTTTGTATTCCTCCAAGAAAATGGAGAACACTCTTTCTTTGTACTCTTTGGCGAAATTAACAGCCTCTAGTTCGATTCCGATGACATCGGCTGCCGCAGCGGCATCGATAAGATCCTGTCTGGATGAACAGTATTCGCTGTCATCATCGTCTTCCCAGTTTTTCATGAAAAGACCGATGACTTCATATCCTTGCTGTTTAAGAAGGTAAGCTGTCACCGACGAGTCTACGCCTCCGGATAACCCAACAACTACTCGGTTTGCAGTCAATGATCTCTCCTCAACTTTGTTCTAAGTACACAAATTTTGAATTATAGAATTCCAAACGTTGGATAGGTTTATTGAGTCGCTTCCAGATATTTTTCGGGTACTTTTCCTTGTAAAAAGCTCTGCCCGTCTTCCGTAACTTCAATGCCCAACTGCTGAATGTTATTGACGATTTCAGCAATGCATTCGATGGCTTCGGGGGAGAGAGCAGTGGAGCTTTTCGGCCAGAAAACGCTGAAAGGAATTGTCAGCGGATCGGCTACCGGAATGGCGGCACAGTCGTCACTGACTTTAACGGCGGCTAAAACATCCGTTAAGTGAACTCCCACGTTTTTGCGTGTCATTCGAATAGCAACTTGTGTGGAGGATACTTCGCCGACGATTTGATTTTCGTCAATGTTCCCGAGGAGGGGTCCGCAGGCATTTCTTTCTTTAATATCGCGGGACAAAACAATAAAACGTTCTCTCGCAAAATCGGCAGGTTTCAAAATTTTGCGGTTGCTTAAAGGATTCTCTTTAGACATAACCAGACAGAAAGGAAGGTTTGCCAAATTTACTTTGACCAAGTCGTCATGGTCGGATAAAAGAATCCCAAACCCCACATCAAAGGGATGAGAGTATTTGGAATAATAGATGTCCCGGCTTGCATGGACGTCAATCGTGACCCTTAGATGCTCCTCATGCTTCTTTAAAATTTTGACAACCGCCGGCAAAGTCACGTCGCTGGTATGTCTTGCTAAAAGAGCAACACGCAGTATTCTCTTATGGTGACTTCGTCTTATCGGATAGTCTTCCAAATGTTTCCAGGCACGCACCGATTCCATGGCGATACGGTAAAAGTCTGCGCCTTCTTCGGTTAAAGACAAATTACGGTTGGTGCGGTGGAAAAGCTTGAACCCGAGCCTATCTTCTAATTGAGAAAGAACCCGGCTGGCTGCCGGAGCTGATAATAAATTTTTATTTGCAGCTGCAATGAGTGAGCCAGTTTCAACGATGGAGCAAAATAGCTTGATTGACTTAACTTTTATTTCCATTTTGTGCAACCCAAAAAGGCATAATTGCAATTTACGAATTGATGGAAATATAGCAAAATTACACCAACGCTACAGGCATAAAGTTGTTATTGTTTTTGAGAATAACGTAGCTTGGTAGTTGAAATGGGTTATTACGCCGGTCGTCTCCACGATCGGCTATTTTTTTTACTCCACACGTGGAACGCCGGGTCTAGGTCTGACAAGACTAGACGGGTCGGTGGCCAATTGACCGGTTAATTGATCAAGATTCTGCGTTACTTGAAGCAGAGACAGCATTAAAGCTCGTACATCGTACTGATTGTTTTTGGCCATTGCATCGAACTTAGCCGAAAGCGAATTGATATCGTTCATTAACTTATCAATATTGGATGTACCTACTTGTTTATCAAGATCGGCTGCCGTGGAATCGAGCTGAGCAATGAGAGATTTCAGAGTTTTGACGTCTAAATCAGAGATTTTATTGGATGCTGTTTTAAGCAGCTTATCGAAGTTCGTTAAAACAAGATTGAGCGTATGAGCATTTAAACCGTCGGCGATTCTATCCAAGTTAGCAATTAATTCCTTTGCATTAGGAATCGTTTCCATAATTTTTTGATCCGGATGGATCTTGTCTAAGCGAGACAAGAATGAACTAACGCTTTCCGTAATTTGAGTAGTAAGACTTGGTGCGGATGGAATCACCAAATAGTTGGCTTCCCAGACGGGAGGTTTGTCCGGCGCAGGAAATTCTTTAGGATTAAGAAAATCCAGAGATATGTAAAGAGTTCCCGTCAGTCCGGATAATTGAGTCTGAGCTCTTAACCCTTCTTCAATATATTTGTGCAGATCCTGTTTTACTTGCCCTTCATCAAAATAGAGCAGCATCTTCACGACGGCTACAGACTTATTCTTAGAAAATAGAAAGATATGATTCTCTGGGTAAACGGTCGAAGATAAATCGATTTCTGTGACTTTTCCTACCGGAACGCCTCTGAATTTAACCGGGGCTCCCACGTCTAACCCGTTGACGGATTCCGTAAAGTAGGTCTCGGCATAGGTTTTAGGCCGAAAGAAATTAGGGCTGGCAATAATGGCCACCGCAATCAGCGAGAGGATGATCAGAGTCATCACTGTCGTGCCGATGATGAAATAAAGTTTTTTGTTTTTTGCTGCCATGCCGTTGCTTTCTTAAGCCCAAAAATGCAATTGTAATTTTCTTATATTCGGTCTCTCCATAACAATCTTAATCCTCAATTTAAGACACTCGGCGTTTTTTACTTTATGGTGTGTAAAGATGCCTTGTTAAGTTCTAGGACAAGGATTCGAGTTATATTTTCATTTTTTGAAAACCTTTACGCAGAGGATCAATTGAGTTCTCAAATTCACCAAAACCAAATCGAAAGAGTTCAGTGGTACTTCGGAATAGAAAAGCCTATTTTTTGCCGTCCGAGTTTTTGCTGGCAAACTCCGGAACTTATTGCTCAGGCGAGCAACAGCGGTGCGTTAGGTGTGTTATCTGCCGGTTTGATGACTCCTGAAGAATTGGAAGAAAACGTCGCGAGGATCAGAGAGCTCACGGATAAGCCTTTTGCAGTGGAAATATTTCCGGAACAGAAAACGGCTTTTGATGAAAAGAAGTTCAAGCTTCTTAATAAGGCTCTGAGACCAGTCAGAGAAGATCTGGGACTCGAGGATCCTGAAGTTCTGAAAGGAATTGATTTTGAAGCACAGTTCAAAAAGATCTTGGATTTAGATGTCAAAATCTTAGGCGTCTGTCTTGGAGGACTACGTGAACCGTATATGGAAGCCTTGGAAGAGAAGGACGTCAGGATATACGGAGTCGCATCCAATTTAAAAGACTCTAAAGTTTTAGTTGCCAGCGGTGTTAAAACTATCTTGGCTCAGGGCTGGGCTGCTCCGGGCCTTCGATCTTTTTGCGAATCTTCTGCCGCTGCATCAGCAATTGACTCTTTGACTTACTTTTCGGAATTGAACCGCGCTCTAAAAATTCCTTTTGTGGCGGATGCATCTCTACTTTCCGAAGATGCTGTTAAAGCTGCCCTGCAGTTGGGAGCCTCAGGCATCGTGATTTCAGACGGTCTTATCAATACAGCTGAATCTATATTTCCCCAATCTTGGAGAATTCCGCTTTCTTATTTTTCTGACGGTGCCTCTGAAGTAAATTCTTTTGCGATGGGAAGACCTGCAAGAAGTTTGTACACAGGAATTTTAGAAGCTATCCAGGAAAACGAACTTCCGGTTCTGGACTTTCCTTATCAGTGGTTTGCTCTCAAAGATATATTTAAAAAAGCGGAAGAATCCGGCAGCATGGATTTGGCATACATCGAATTCGGACAGAGTGCTTATCAAGTCAAGAGCGGTTCTGTAAAAGGCGTTGTTGATCAGATATATGGATGGATTGGAAATGAATAAAAATCAAGCCCTCATTGTTGTTGATGTTCAGAATGATTTTCTGGAAACAGGCTCTCTTCCCGTCCCGGAAGGGTCCCAAGTAATTCCTGTTATCAATAAAGTGATGCCGTTATTCCAAACGGTTGTTTTAACCCAAGATTGGCATCCGGCCGAGCACAAATCTTTTGCTTCAAATCACGAAGATAAAAAACCATATGATGTGACGACGATGCCTTACGGGCAGCAAGTGCTGTGGCCTGTTCATTGTGTACAGAACAGCAAAGGGGCCGAACTTGCCGAAGCACTTGAGGTTAAAGGCACTGAATTCAATGTTCGTAAAGGCACTAACCCGGAAGTAGATAGTTATTCCGCATTCTTTGAAGCAGACGGAAAATCAAAAACAATTCTTGCGGATTGGCTGAGAGACCAGGGCATCACGGAAGTTTTCTTATGCGGTTTGGCAACCGATTTCTGTGTTTCTTGGTCCGCTTTGGATGCCGTTAAAGAGGGTTTTAAAACTTTTATTATCGAAGATGCTTGCCGCGGTATTAATGTCGGCGGTTCCATGGAGGCTGCTAAGCAGCAGTGGAAGGACAAAGGTATTGAGACAGTCAGTAGTGACTCACTGAGATAACTTGAGTACGAGGACTGATCTGTTGTTCGTGTTAGTACTTATATCTTATTCTTGAGGAGCCTCCTACAATTTTGAGCAATTTTCGGGAATGACCAAGAATTATTCTCGCTTCTCAATATCTTTTAACAGGAAGATTTTCATGACAGTCCTTGAATCCTTTATCGAAGATTTAAAGCCTCTTGTTAACATCGATTGCGGTACAAGCAATGTCGCTGGCGTCACAGCTATTGCCGAAATGATGAAGAAGCATTATGAATCCATCGGATTCCATGCAGAACTAGTAGATCTCGGTCCTAACGCCGGTAAAGGTCTTTTTGCAACAAACAAACCTGATGCAAAAGAATACGATGTTCTTATGAATGCTCACATGGACACAGTATTCCCTGACGGAACAGCTGCCGCACGTCCATTCTCCATGAAAGGCGACACAGCATATGGTCCTGGATGCTCTGACTGCAAGAGCGGTGTTTTGGCTATCTTCTATGCTTTAAAGAATGCAAGACCGGAAGATCTTCAAAGATTGGCTATCGCCGTTGCTTTGAACCCGGACGAAGAAACAGGTTCTAAGAACTCCGCCAAGTGGCTTGCTTCTTTGGCAGCTAAGTCCAAACGCGCACTCGTCTTCGAAGCAGCTCGTGCAGGCGGCGAATTAGTTCGTTCCAGAAAAGGTTCCGCTACTTACGAAGTTACATTCCATGGCGTTGGTTCACATGCCGGCAACGCACCGTACAAAGGAGCAAACGCTAACGTTGCTGCAATGAGATTTGCATTAGCTGCTTACGGTCTGGCTGATTATGAAGTCGGTACTACAGTTAACCCAGGCGTGATCCAGGGCGGTTCTGCTTCCAACGTTATTTCTGATAAATGCGTTGTCAAGCTCGACGTTCGTTACTGGAATCCGGAATGCGACAAACTCATTGATGAAGCCCTCAATAACATGGCTAAGTGCACATGGGCTCCGAGAGTTACTCAGGAACTCGTACGCGTCAGCCATATTCCTGCTATGCCGTTGTCTGAAAACACCAAAGAATTGGTTAGCCAGATTACTGAAGCTGGCAAGCTCGAAGGTGTCGACGTTAAATGGGTTGATGCTGGCGGAGCTTCCGACGGCAACCACATGGCGGAAATGAATATTCCCGTTATCGACGGATGCGGCCCAGCCGGTGCGGAATTCCACTGCGATAGAGAATACTTGAGATTGGATACAGTCGAAGAACGTATCCGCATGATCTCTCGCTTCTTAACACTTATCTAATAAGTTAGAAGAGTGATTTGACCGGCCTTCGCGGCCGGTTGATTTTTGACAGAACGTCAAATCCAACGGTCCAGCAGAAATGTTCGGACCGTTTGATTTTGACGAGAAAACTAGTTTGTAGAAGTTCGAGCGTTGCCTTTCCAGACCTTCCAGCTCGCCACAAAGAATGGAATAGCTCCGAAGAAAATGAATACCAAGTCACCCGGCATTCTGAAGTAGCCGAAGAAGGAAAGAAGTCCGGAGTTGGTGAATTCCACGCTTCTGGCATGCCAGTAACCGTTGCTGAATACGTCCCAAAGCTGGAGGAATCCCGCTGGCATAAGACTCAGAACGAGCATCAGCATAAGTCCGATATTCAATCCCCAGAAGGAACATTTGATCCATTTTTCCGCTTTTGCCCAAACTTCATCTGAAGCGGATTCTCTGAGAACCATCAAGCACAGTGCCAAGGAAAGCATTCCGAATACACCGAACATAGCGGCATGACCATGGTTCGGCGTCAGATAAGTCCCGACTTCAAAGTAACTCACAATCGGCATATTGATGAGGAAGCCCAGGACACCGGCTCCGATAAAGTTCCAGAAGCCCACGCCTAACATGAACATAAGTGGCCAGTAGAACTTCTTAGCCATTGTCTGATCCGGGCCGAGAAGTGCGGTTTTGCGGAATGACCAGGCTTCAACACATAGAACGACCAGAGGAACAACTTCCAGTGCAGAGAAGCAGGAAGAAAGCATCATGTTCGGCTGAGTCATGCCGGAGAAGTACCAGTGATGGCCGGTTCCGATGATCCCACCCATGAAAATCAAGATAGCATCCAGGAAAATTAGACGCAAACCCATTTGCTTAGAGACCAGGCCTAACTCAATGAAAGTCAGAGCGACCATGGTGGTGGCAAAGAGTTCAAAGAATCCCTCAACCCACAAGTGAATGATCCAAAAACGCCATGTATCGACGATTGTGTAGTTGGTGGTGTTATCGAAGAAAACCGCCGGCAAATAGAAGAATGGAATGGAGAAAGCGGCGATCAAGAACATAATCGAAAGCTTTCTGACCGGAGGTCTCTTCAAGGCCGGAACGGTGTTGCGCACGACAAGGAAGAACCAGAACAGCAAACCGACAATGAGAAGCCACTGCCATGCACGTCCGATTTCGAGATATTCCCAACCTTGGCTGCCGAGCCAGAATGTCATTCCGTCCCATAGCCCGGACAGTCCGCCCCATTCGCTCAGTACACTGCCGAAGACAACCATGGCTAAGGCTGCAAAAAGAATGTTCGTCAAAGGTGCTTGGCCGGGCATTTCTTTGCCTCCGAGGATTCTCGAGAGGAATAAGCCGCCGGTAGCAAAACCGGTAGCAAGCCAGAAAATCATCGCCTGCAAGTGAAAAGTTCTTAATAACGAACTTGGAAAGTATTCCGCCAAATTAATTCCGTAGAAATTCGTTGGATCTGCACGCATATGAGCGACGCCGCCTCCGACAAGGCATTGCATGATGAAGAGGAATGCGACAAACACAACGAATTTTACGAGCGCCTTTTGACTCGGAGATGTCATCTGCGCAGGCAGCCAAGGTGCGGTGCCGTTTTGTGCCGAATGCCAATCCCATTCAGGATGGCGTCCAATGATGAACAAGGTTAGGCCGATGCCGCCCAAGAGGAAAAGGATGCTCGCCACGCTATAGACGAATGCAACGGTAGTCGGCGTATTACCGACTGTCGGGTCATACGGAAAATTGTTTGTGTACGAGTAGCTTTCGCCCGGGCGATTGGCCGCGCTCGCCCATGCCATCCAAGTGAAATAAGCGCTTAGTTTTTTGAGCTCGTCGGGATCCGTAATGGTGTTTGGTTTTAAACCGCCGTTCTTGCCCGGATTACTGAAGTACTCTGCCCAATGAGCCGGTTCAGCTTGATAGGCGCGAACTTGAGAATCGGTAAGAGTCAGGACGGACTGAGTTGAGTTGTATCGATTGGTTTTTAACGTTTCGATGACCTTAGCATCTACGGCACCTTTTTGTTCTGCAGATAGCTTTTTATAGGATTTGTTGAATTCGGCAGCATAATCGTTTCGGGCCTGTTCGCCCATACGGTGCAGTGTAAGAGCCGAAAAGTCAGGACCGAGGTACGAGCCGTGTCCCCAGGCAGTTCCGTTGCTCATGAGGCCTTTGCTCAAGAAAATCTCTTGTCCTTGACGGATATCGGAGCCGGTGAAAACAGTATTTCCGCTCGTATCAACGACTTGTTCAGGAATTGGCGGTTTGTCGACGTAGGCGCGGCAAGTCAGAGTGATGAGTGTAGTGAAACCTACAATCATTGCTACACACAGACCGAATATCCACCAACCGCTTAATGTTGTTGGTGTATTCGAAGATGAATTTAGGTTTTTCCCAAACCAGCTTCCTCTATTCTCAGTACTCATGAGAATTCCTCCCATAAGACCGTTACAGATTAGGAGTTCCCAGTAACGATCTATTTAAAACAATCAAAATCGGCATAAAAATCGAAATAACGAAGTCTTTAATGCCTTGTAATCTGTTGCTCCTTGAAGGAAAAATGAAGTTGGTTTGCGTCGAAATATGGTTTGTTTGTTGTGGTTGAAATAGCTCGGCCGAAGAGAGAGAACTTCAGCCGAGACAGGCTTAATCGGAATGAAGCTTAAGCAGAGAGAGCGGCTTTAGCTTCTGGATAACGGGTGTGGCCAGAGAGGAAACTTCTCCACCATTCCCAGGTGGCTCTTGAGCAACAATAAAGATTTTGCTCCGGATCAAAGACGAAGGTGCCGGGGCTGGAAACAGCCATGGTCAGAGCTTCTGAATAGTCTTTTTCGTCCATCCAGTCAATCATGTTGAGAGAGCGTCTTTCACCAGTTTCGTTAATGAGGACTTGCATGATTTTCTCCTGATATTCAGAAAACAATTAGGGTTATCAACTACATATTTATAATGACATAAAAATTAACAAATAGATCAAAAACTAATTAATCGTTTCCTATATCAGGGTTGATACTTAAATAAAAATTAAAAATTACAAATTATTTACAAATATAATGAATTTGTGATTAACAAATATTTACAGGTTTATCAAATGGTTTCTAATGTTCTTTCAACTCCCCAAGTGCCTGAACAACAGGGACAAGCCACTTTGGAAGAAGAAAAAGTCGGAGTCGGCGCATACGTCTCTCTCTTTTTTGCGGTCTGTTTCTTTTCAGGAGTTTTCTACAAAATGCCTGAAGCCTATCGCTGGCTAGGAGCATTTGACTTCACAACGTTGATCGGCAAATTTGGTTCTATTTCCGGAGCTTCCTCCTTTGTCGGCAGCGGCGGCGTGAGTGCTCGTGCCGGTTTCCTTTTCGCTCTCTCTTTGGTGCCGGGTGTGATGCTTGCTTTAGGCCTTCTGGAAGTTCTTTCTTACTACGGAGCCTTAAAAGCTGCTCAAAAATTGATGACGCCTTTGCTCAAGCCTATTCTTGGCGTTCCCGGCGTTACCGGTTTGGCTTTGATTACTGACTTGCAAAGTACTGATGCCGGTGCTGCTTTAACAAAAGGTTTGTTGGATACCGGCAAGATCGATAAGAAGAATTTGGTTGTGATGAGTGCATGGCAATACGCCGGTGCAGGGTTGGTTAACAACTACTTCTCTATCGCTTCCGCTTTGTTCTTTGCCTTCCTCGTCCCTGTCTGGATTCCGCTTGTGGTGATGTTTTGCCTGAAATTTGTTGGCGGTGTCTTTGTCAGAATTTGTCTTACAACTTTCTATAAGAAGGATTTCCAAAATGAGTAACGCAATGCCAACAGTCCAGACAAAGAATCCGTTTGATATTTTTATCATCGGATTGAGAAAAGGGTTTAACGTTGCTATTAACAACCTCCTGCCCAATGTTTTAATGGCTTTCGTATTGGCCTACATCTTGGATTTATTCGGTGTTATGGCCTTCTTAGGCAAGGTTTGCGGTCCCGTTATGGGTATCTTTGATCTTCCCGGCCAAGCAATTACCGTACTTTGCGCCACTTGGTTGTCCTGCGGTGCCGGTGTCGGTGTTGCCGCGAGCTTGCTTGCTTCCGGGACTTTGGACGGTACCGCCATCACTATTATGTCTCCGGCTCTTCTGTTGATGGCTTCCCAGATTCAGTACATGGGCCGTTTGTTAGGTGTTGCGGAAGTGCCTAAAAAATATTGGCCGCTTCTTATGCTCAACAGTATTTTGATGTCTGTCATCGGTATGTTGATTATGCGGTTTATTGTCTAGTAGTTTCCCTTTCCTTTCATTTCCTGTTAATAAGCCTTACGGATTCAATTTCCCGTAAGGCTTTTTTCATATGAAAAAAGCCTGCTCACAAACGGCAGGCTTTTGTCGATTTGCTTTCTAAGAGACTCTTATTTCTTCTTAGAAGTAGCAGAAGTTGTTGATTGCGGACGGCCTTCAATATAGCGGTAAGTGATTCGGCCTTTAGTCAAATCATATGGGGACATTTCTACAGCTACTTTGTCGCCGGCAAGGATACGGATGTGGTGTTTTCTCATCTTACCGTTTGCATAACCGATGAGTTCGTGACCATTTTCAAGTGTCACACGATAACGAGCATCAGGGAGAACTTCCGTGATGACACCAATCATTTCAAGTAAATCTTCTTTTGCCATAAATTAAGCTTGTAGTCCTATAAATAAAGTGAGTGGATTGTACTCCACAAATGCTTGATTCCTGCACACTTTTACTCTTTTTAAGAATTGGAGAGCTCAAAAAAAACATTCTTGCTAAAATTGTTGATTGGAAATTGAAGAAAAACTGCGGATGACGGCTTATTATTAGCTGATTCAGTTTTCTTTTAGCTGACGAAACATCGCTCCCTTTCGGAGAATTAAATGAAAAATATATTGATTGTCTACTACTCTCGTAAAGGTCATACCGCAAGGATGGTCAGAACTATCGAAGACCATTTGAAAGAAATGGGCCACAACGTGACGGTAATGCCCGTTAGCGAGGCGCTTTTGGAAGGAGTAGATTGGGACAAATACGATTTTGTGCTTTGCGGCTTCCCAGTCCTCTACGGCACTTACCACCCGAACGTTTATGAATTTGTCCGAAATAACTGCACCCGTCTGGACAGAAAACCGAATGCGATGTTTAACGTGACTGTAGTTGCACGCTCTCCGTTTAAAGCGACGGTTGAAGGCAATAGATACATGCAGAACTTTTTGACGCGCTCTCCTTGGCGTCCTAAAGATCTGAAGTGCTTTGCCGGCAAGATTGACTATCCGAATCTCAATTTCTTTGATAAGAAATGTATTCAGCTCATCATGAAGATTACTAATGGGCCGACAGATCCGACAATGTGTATTGACTTTACGGATTGGGACGATGTCAAGAGATATGCTGAGCATATCGGAAAATTGGCAGAACAGTCGTAGAAGAAGAGAAACCTTTGTGCCTGAAAAAGCCAAAGGTTTTTAATTTAATGAGTTTTCGTTTTTATTTTTGGATTTGATATGACAGAACAAAAAGAGTTCCCTTGGATCAAAAACTATCCTGAAGGGGTACCGGCGACGATCAATCCCGATATTTATTCTTCTTTGCCCGATTTTGAAGAAAAAATTGCTGAAGAGTATGGAAACATCCCGGCATTTCAAAATTTCGGCTGCACTATGTCTTATAAAGAGCTCGATGAAAAAAGTTCTGCTTTTGCAGCTTATCTTCAGAGTTTAGAAGGAGTCGAAAAAGGTGACAGAGTTGCCGTCATGATGCCGAATCTGATGCAGTATCCCGTCACTTTGTTCGGTATTTTGAAAGCCGGAATGATTGTAGTTAATGTCAATCCGCTCTATACAGGCAGAGAATTAAACGGCACCTTAAAAGACTCCGGCGCTAAGGTTCTTGTCATCATCGAGAACTTTGCTAAGACTTTCGAAAAAGTTGCTTCCGACAGTCCTGTTAAGCATGTCGTTACCACCAAAGTCGGTGACCTTTTATCTTTCCCGAAAAAACAAATCATCAACTTTGTTCTGAAGAACATTAAGAAGATGATTCCTCCGTTTAATCTTCCGGATGCCGTGGAATTCAACCAGGCTTTGAGCATCGGGGCTTCCAAAGGATATAAACCGGTTGAAATTAAATCTGACGATGTTGCCTTCCTTCAGTACACAGGCGGAACTACGGGTGTTTCTAAAGGCGCTATGCTGACACACCGCAATGTGCTGGCCAACATGATGCAGACCGGAATTTGGATCTCCAAAGAATTTAAGAAGAGAGAAGAAGTTGTGATGGTCGCTCTTCCGCTCTACCACATTTTCTCTTTAACGGCGATGTGCAGTTTCCTTCAATGGGGTGCCAAGTGCGTTCTCATCACTAATCCGCGCGACATGAAGGGATTAGTCAAAGAATGGGCTAAGAACAAATTTACCGTTATCTGCGGCGTCAACACCTTATTTAACGGTCTTCTGCGAGTGCCGGAATTCAAGAATCTTGACTTCTCAATGCTGAAGTTAACCGTCGGCGGCGGAACTCAGGTTCAGAAGCCGGTAGCTGAAGCGTGGTTTGACTCAACAAAAGGTCATATTATTGAAGCTTATGGCTTAACCGAAGCTTCTCCGGGCGTATCTGCTAATCCGATGTACACACCCTGGAACGGCTCTGTCGGTTTCCCATTCCCATCAACCGAAGTCTCTATCCGCGGCGAAGGATTTAGAGATTTGGGAACTTGGACAACACCTAACGAAATTCAAGAACATACCGGTGAGATTTGCGTTCGCGGTCCGCAGGTTATGAAAGGGTACTGGAACAGACCGGATGAAACCGCCGCTACTATTCGCGACGGCTGGCTGCGAACAGGCGATATCGGCAATATGGATTCCAACGGTCGAATTACGATTACGGACCGTCAGAAAGACATGATTCTTGTTTCCGGATTTAATGTTTATCCGAACGAAATTGAATCTGTCCTTCAGGGCATGCCCGGTGTGCTTGAATGCGGCGTTGTCGGCGTACCAAGCGAAAAATCCGGTGAAATGGTTAAGGCTGTCATTGTTAAGCAGGATCCTTCTTTGACTAAGGAACAGGTTATTGCTTATTGCCGCCAGAATCTGACCGGGTACAAAATGCCGAAAGAAATCGTCTTCGTGGATTCAATTCCTAAGACCCCTGTAGGAAAGATTCTCAGAAGAGAATTAAAAGGCATTGTTCAGAAGTAAAATTCTTCTAAACGAGATCCCGGGAGGCTCGATGTTTTCCCGGGATTTTTTGCAAAAAGGCCCAGGCTGTTTCACACTTATTTTTTGGCAGTCCTCAATTTGAAATCCTCTCTAACTTATTCGGTAAAAAAAATGAAGAAAATTAAAGTCGGTATCGTCGGCGGAAGCGGTTACACAGGCATTGAGTTGCTCAGACTCTTGACGCAGCACCCGAACGCAGAAATTGTCACTATTACCAGCCGAGGAGAAGCAGGGACTCGCGTTGAAGATATGTATCCCTCTCTTCGAGGAAGAGTTGACTTAGTTTTCCAAGATCCGAAAGAAGCGCCTCTTAAGGAATGCGATGTCGTATTTTTTGCCACACCGCATGGGGTTGCTATGTCCATGGCTGAAGAGCTGACCAAAAACGGAGTGAAGGTCATCGATTTGGCAGCTGATTTCAGACTCAAGGACACGGAAGAGTTTAAGAAGTGGTACAAGATGGAGCACAGTTGTCCGGATATTTTGAAAAAAGCCGTTTACGGGCAACCCGAAACCATGCGCGACAAAATGAAAGACGCAATGGTATTGGGCATGGCAGGCTGCTATCCGACTTCCATCCAATTAGGATTGCTGCCTTTGCTTGAACTCCACAAGAAAGTCGGCAATATAGTTGATATTAAACAAACAATCATTGCCGACAGTAAATCCGGCATCAGCGGGGCAGGAAGAAAAGCAGCCGTTAATTTGCTCTGTGCAGAAGCAACGGATAACTTTAAGGCTTATGGAGTAGGCGGTCACCGCCATTCTCCTGAGATTGTTCAGCAGTTAAGTGAATTCGCCGGCGAAAAAGTCTCTTTGACCTTTATTCCTCACTTACTTCCGACGATTCGCGGAATCTTTTCCACTATTTATGTCCAACTGACCGAGAAGGGTATGGAGCAAGATTTTCAAAAGCTCTATGAAGAACGCTACGCTAACGAACCCTTTGTTGATGTGATGCCTAAAGGGGCGCTTCCTGAGACACGCATGGTAAGAGGCTCCAACTACGTTCGTATTGCTCTTTACCGTAAAGAACCGAATTTATTAGTTGTTCTTGTTGTTGAAGACAACTTGGTAAAAGGCTCTTCAGGCCAAGCAGTTCAAGCAATGAATATTCTGTTTGGATTGCCGGAAACTACCGGATTAGAACAGATCGCACTGGCTCCTTAACTTAAAAACACAAAAAAGCCGAGACATTGAGTACTCGGCTTTTTGAAGAATTGGTTGCTCAAAGTTTATGAGCGACTTCCGGATTCAAAGAATACATCCCGGTAACGGAACCGGAAGCAAGGATGTGGCCTTTCATGGCTTCGAGGACGTCTTCCGCAGTAAATGGACCGGACAATGGTAAAAGCGGAAAATCCACGGCATAGACCGTAAAGACATAGCCGTGCGGGCGCAGATCATTCCACGGAGGACATGGACCGTCGTATCCGTAATACTTGCCTCTCATCTCCGGATCATCGGCAAAGGCTTGGGTATAGTCATTAAGACCTTGCCGCATCCCATTTGCGCAAGCCGGCCCTTTCTTTCCGTGTGGAACGAACCCCTTGGACAATGTCCCTGGATCGATGCAGGACTCCTCAGGAGAGATGTCAACCAAAATCCAGTGGTGGAAGTCTGTTCTCGGGGCATCTGCCGGAATAGTGCAGCCTTCTTTATTAGCTGCAGAAAAATCGGCAGGGACATCGTGATCCGTGCAAAGAAGGATTAACGACTTAGTACCTGCAGGTGCGTTAGACCAAGCGATTTGCGGATTTCGGTTGCCTGCGGGTACGGTGTGTTCGCCGGGAGTGCTAGAAATTTTGGCAAAGGCGAAACCTTCAGGGATTCTCTGCCCATCAGGGAAGGAATCGCTCCAAACTCTAAAAATACTTTCCATTTTGTCTCCCATTATTTGTTTTTTGGAATCTGCAGCCAGAAAGTTACGGGACCGTCGTTGATCAGAGAAACTTTCATGTCTGCACCAAAAATTCCAGTTTCTGTCTTTAATCCGGAAGCTCTGACCTCTTCAGTAAAGAGATCATAGAGTTCCTTTGCCAAGGCCGGTTCGGCAGCGGGAGTAAAGCTCGCACGGTTGCCGCTGTTTGTGTCGGCGGCTAACGTGAACTGAGAAACCACGAGAATTTCTGCTTTTGTATCAAGAGCACTTAAATTCATCTTGCCGGCTTCGTCTTCGAAGACTCGGAATTTAAGGACTTTCTGCGCAAGTGCTTTAGCATTTGCCGCAGTATCGCCCTTTTGTGCGCAGACAAGAAGAAGCAGGCCTTTTCCAATGCTTCCCGTGGTTTGGCCGTCAACTTTGACGCTGCTTTCCAGCACGCGCTGAAGAAGAGCAATCATCTTAGGCCTTAGTCAAGGTGATCTTGGCCCATTTACGCTTGCCCACCTGAACGGTGTACTGACCGGGTTTAAGTTTGTAGGTCTTGTCAGCAATCTTTTCACCGTTAATGTGTACGCCGCCTTGTTCAATATTTCTGTAGCCCTCGGAAGAAGTCGGGACTAAACCGGCTTCTTTAAGAACTTTGGCTAAAGAGGTTTCTTCCGCATCTGTTGTGACTGTTACTTCCGGCATATCGGCCGGAGCGGCGCCTTTCTTGAAGCGGTTAATAAATTCTTGTTCTGCGGCATCAGCAGCTTCTTTACTGTGGAAGCGTTCAACGATTTCTTTGGCTAAGAGAACTTTAATGTCTCTAGGGTTTCTGCCTTCTTCGCATTCTTTCTTGAACTGAGCGATTTCTTCGTTGCTTCTCAAAGAAAGAAGGTCGTACCAATTCCACATCAAATCATCGGAGACAGACATCATCTTGCCGAACATTTCATTCGGTTCGTCGGTAATGCCGATGTAGTTGTGTTTGGACTTACTCATCTTGTTGACGCCGTCAAGACCGACAAGAAGAGGCATTGTGATGATGCATTGCGGCTCCTGACCGTATTGGCGCTGGAGTTCGCGGCCGACTAAAAGATTGAATCTCTGATCGGAACCGCCAAGCTCAACATCGGATTCCAAAGCAACGGAGTCATAACCTTGCATCAATGGATAGATGAGTTCATGCATGGCGATAGGGGCATTTTCTGCATAGCGCTTAGCAAAATCATCACGCTCCAAAAGACGAGCCAAGGTGTAGCGGGATGCTAATTTAATGAGTCCGTCGGCACCGAGTTTGTTTGTCCATTCGGAGTTGTATCGAACCTCAGTCTTGCTTTTATCCAAAACCAAAGTTGCCTGATCTAAATAAGTCTTAGCATTAGTTTCGATTTGTTCGCGTGTGAGTGGCGGACGAGTCGTGTTTCTGCCGGAGGGATCGCCGATAGCACTTGTAAAGTCACCGATCAAGAAAATAACGGTGTGACCAAGATCTTGGAATTGACGAAGTTTGTTTAAAACAACTGTGTGCCCAATATGGATATCCGGAGCAGTTGGATCTAACCCTAATTTGATGCGCAGGGGTTTTCCCGTAAGCTCGGATCTGGCGAGTTTTTGTTCCAACTCTTCCTCAATTAACATCGTGTCAATTCCTCTCTTAATCAAGGCCATGGCGCTCTTGACTTTAGGAGAGACCGGTAATTTTTTCTCTTGAACTGTATCAGTCATTGTCGGAAACATCCTGAAAAAAGCTAAGGTAATCTATAAGGGACTGGAAAACGATTATTTACTATAATTGCGACGCTTCAATTCGAAGCAGGCCTATTCCAATCCGAACCGTAATTTTATCTGACAAAAGTCTACTATTTGCTGGCTAGGGAAGGGAGTTATTTTTTATTAATTGTTAGTGAGTGAATAAGCCGTGATGATGAATTTTAAGATGCTGATGAAAGCGTTAGGAACAAGCTGTTTAGTCTTAGCTTGTACGGTTTATTCATCCCATTCGGCTATATCCGCAGAAACTGCACAACCATCTAAAGTTGTTGAAAAGGCCGGAGAAGTGGATCTCGGCGCCCTCATTCAAGAGTGGGCCGGAGAGATGGACCATGTTTATGCTGAAACAGTCATTAGAAATAAAGACAACAGCAACAAGATTTTTGAAAGATTAGGAATTAAAGATAACGCTTTTAAACGTTACGTTAATTCCATCAAACCTAAAGAAAATCCTTTCGCAAGATTAGTCCCCGGAAGATTGATTCAGGCAAGACTGACTCCGAAGGGTGAAGTTATCGCAATTAAATTATTCAAACCGATTGACACACTTTCTGAAGATATTACCTATTTTCAGATTAGCCGTTCTAACACAGGCAAGTCAAAGTTTGTTCATGAAAACAAGACCAGCGCTTTTACGACTTTGCCGGTTGCCGCCTCCGCTTATGTAGAACGTACATTAGACGGTGCCGCTCAGTCTGCGAAGATTCCTGCTGGGGTTATGAAGCAGGTCAAAGAACAGTTGGGCGACTCTTTTGATGTTAAGAAGGTTGCTAACGGCGATTCTTTCAATGTTATTTATGAAAGAAGACAGCTTGACGGGGCTGATTTAGGCCCGGGACGTCTGCTTGCTCTTGAATTCTTCGGAAAAGACAAGACGGTTGAAGCCTACTGGTTTGAAAATGATAACTTTAAAGGCTACTTCAATGCAGATGGAGAAAGCGTTGAAAAAACATTCCTCCGCATGCCTTGCGAAGCTCGTTTAACTTCAACTTTCAACCGTGTTAGAAAGCACCCCGTAACAGGTCGTCTTCGTCCCCACTGGGGAATTGATTTGGCAGCTCCGACAGGAACCCCAATTTATGCTTCCAGCGACGGCAAGATCGTTACCAAGCGCTATCAGAGAAGAGGCTACGGCTACTGGTTAGAGATCGATCACGGATCCGGATACTCTTCAATTTATGCGCACATGAGCAAGTATGCTCCCGGTATGAAGGAAGGAGTTCAAGTTAAGAAAGGTCAGCTCATCGGCTACGTGGGAAGAACAGGAATGGTTACCGGTTCTCATCTCCACTATGAGCTTAAGCACAACGGACAGCAGATTAATCCTTTGACTGCTGATCTGCGTACGGGCGAACCTCTCAAAGGAGCCGTGAAGCAAGAGTTCGACTTGGCTATTTCTCCTATTAAACGTCAGCTGGCACTCTTGGGAAAATTCCATTTGGCGCATAACACCAATTCTTCAGTTTCTATAGAGTAAGAGTCAAAGTTAATAAAGGCCTCCGTTCGGAGGTCTCGTTTTTTATGAGCATTTATATCGGGATGATGTCGGGCACCAGTCTGGACGGAGTGGATGCCGTAGCCGTACGGTTCGAATCGAACACGGGGCTTGAAGTTCTCGGTTCTAAGTCAATGAACCTCTCGGAGGAGCTGCGCGCGCTTTTGCTGTCACTTTGCTTTTCCGGTCCGGATGAAATTAATCGCAGCCAAATTGCCGGCAATCAGTTGGCACAAATCTACGCCGAGACTTGTCATGCTCTTCTGAAAGATTTGGGATTATCTGCGTCTCATATCACAGCGATTGGGGCTCATGGACAGACCGTCCGCCATAACCCGCAAAACGGAGCTACAACTCAGCTCATCAATGGTGCTTTGCTGGCGGAACTAACGCAAATTGACACGATTATCGATTTTCGAAATCGGGATATTGCAGCGGGAGGGCAGGGCGCTCCTCTTGTCCCGGCTTTTCATGCATCTGTTTTTGCCTCTGATGAGCCTCGGACAGTTGTAAATTTCGGAGGTATTGCCAACGTTACTTTCTTGGGAAGGAGAGGGGAAGCAGACAAAACTTTCGGTTTTGACTGCGGACCGGCCAATATCTTATTGGATGCTTGGGTTAAGGAGAATTTGGGCCTTACTTATGACAAAGATGCTCAATGGGCTAGAACCGGAGTATTAGATAAAGATTGGCTCAGCTATCTTTACAGTTCGGAGCCTTACTTCAGCCAATCCTGTCCGAAAAGTACGGGCCGAGAGTTGTTTAATTCCGAATGGCTCAATAAGCATCTTCCAACCCGAATGAAACCGGAAGACGTGCAGCACACTTTAACTGCTCTGTCGGCGTTAGCGGTGGCAAAAGACATCGAAAAATATCAGCCGGAGACTAAGGAAGTTTTTACCTGCGGAGGAGGCGCCAGAAATCCGCTCTTGATGGAATACTTGCAAAAGTATCTGCCGGGTAAAATCGTACAGCCAACGGATATTCTTGGACTTAGTACACAAGATGTTGAAGGTGCGGCATTTGCATGGCTGGCAAAGCAATTTGTGGAAAGATTGCCCGGGAACTTGCCGTCTGTTACGGGAGCAAAAGGACCGAGAATCCTGGGAGCTCTTTATCCGCACTAGAGAGAGCCGGAGAAGCAAAGAAAAATCCCGTCCAACGAGTATTGAACGGGATTGAAGTGAATTCTGAACTCTACTATACGGAGAAGCTGGAGCCGCAGCTGCAAGTTGTGGTGGCATTCGGGTTCTTGATAACGAACTGAGCACCTTCCAAGTCTTCCTTGTAGTCGATTTCAGCGCCGACAAGATACTGATAGCTCATAGAGTCGATGAGCAATGTAACGCCGTTCTTTACCATTGTGGCATCGTCTTCGTTGATTTCTTCATCGAATGTGAAGCCATATTGGAAACCGGAGCATCCGCCGCCTTGGACGAAAACTCTTAATTTCAAATCAGGGTTCCCTTCTTCTTCAATCAATTCTTTAACTTTGAGGCTGGCAGCATCAGTAAAAATGATTGGATCCGGAAGCTTGATTTCTTCAGCGTTTGTTTGAGTATTATCTGCCATTTCTTTTATTCCTTAAAAGATAATTAGTTGTTGATAATTATATGGAAGTCGTCAAGGTAAAAAAGAAAGAATATTCAAAAAATAACAATCTTTTCTCGGAATTCTGTACATAACTCTTGGAAGAAGCTGAGATTGTCCCATGTCACCACTATAATTTGGTGACTATCTTTAACAATTCCGGAGGGTAACCGTGTTTAGTAAGGACAACACCATCGAAAAGACTGATCCAGAAGTATGGGCAAGCATCCAAAGAGAAAGCCAGCGACAGGAAGAACAGATTGAACTGATCGCATCCGAAAACTACACATCCCCTGCCGTTCTTCAGGCACAGGGCAGTATTCTGACAAATAAGTATGCTGAGGGCTACCCCGGAAAAAGATATTACGGCGGTTGTGAATACGTTGACGAAGTTGAAACACTGGCTAAAGAACGCGCTAAGAAGCTTTTCTGCGAACCATGCGGCGTTGAAATGGCTGTGAATGTACAGCCTCACTCCGGTGCACAGGCCAATATGGGAGTGTTTTTTGCATTGCTTAATCCCGGCGACACCGTCATGGGAATGTCCTTGGCAGAAGGCGGTCACCTTTCCCACGGCATGAAACTTAACATGTCCGGCAAGTGGTTCAACGTCGTCAGTTATGGTCTGAATGAAAAAGAAGCTATTGACTACGACGCTTTGGAAAAGCTGGCTCTCGAACATAAGCCGAAACTCATCATTGCCGGTGCCTCCGCTTATTCATTGCATATCGACTTCAAGCGCTTTGCAGAAATTGCTAAGAAAGTTGGCGCTTATTTCATGGTTGATATGGCCCACTACGCCGGCTTGATTGCAGCGGGTGTTTACCCTTCTCCTTTCCCTTACGCCGATATCGTCACAACTACTACTCACAAGACATTGAGAGGACCGAGAGGCGGCATGATTTTCTGCAAGCCGGAATTGGAAAAACAAATTAATACCGCTATGTTCCCGGGTATTCAGGGCGGTCCGTTAATGCACGTCATTGCCGGTAAGGCAATCGCCTTGCATGAAGCATTGCAGCCTGAATACAAAGAGTATCAAAAGCAGGTTATCAAAAATGCAGCTGTCTTCGCTGATGAATTGCAGAAGAGAGGCCTGCGTATTGTTTCCGGCGGAACTCAAAGCCATGTTATGTTGGTTGACCTCCGTTCAAAGAATATTACCGGTAAAGAAGCCGAAACCGTTCTTCACGATGTCGGTATTACCGTCAATAAGAACTCCATTCCTAATGATCCGCAAAAACCATTTGTCACGAGCGGCATCAGAATCGGTTCCCCTGCTATGACAACAAGAGGCATGAAGGAAGAAGAAGCACGTGAAATTGCTTCCTTAATTGCCGACGTTTTAGATGCTCCTCACGATGAGGCGGTACTGAAGAACGTTAAAGAAAGAGTGCAGAGCCTTGTTGCTCGCTTCCCGGTCTACAGAGAACCATAAAAGTTGAGATAGTGATGAATTGTCCATACTGCGGGTACGAGGATACTCAGGTGATTGATTCCCGAACTAGCGATGAGGGAACAACCGTTAGAAGACGACGTAAGTGTCCTAAATGTGACAGCAGATTTACGACCTACGAGAAGGTTGCTTTGTGCATTCCCGTCTTAATTAAAAAAGACGGCTTGACTAGAGTTCCTTACAGCCAGGAAAAGTTGAGAAATTCAATGCAATTGGCTTTAAGGAAAAGACCGGTTAAAGCAGACCTTCTAGAAGAGGCGATTGATAGGATCGAGAGGAACCTGAAGCTGAGAAAAGAGAAGGAAATTTCGACCAAGGAAGTCGGAAAGTTGGTGATGAGCGAGTTAAGAAAACTCGACTCGGTCGCTTATCTTCGCTTTGCTTCAGTCTATTTCAATTACTCCAAGCCCGAGGACTTCACTGAGGCTTTGAAAAAACTCGGGGATGTTCTCGAAAGGGAGAAGAGCAAGTCAACCACCCCGGGCTAAAAGCCCGAGGCTTGCAAAAGTCTGGTTGACCAGCTT
>UQNA01000038.1 GCA_900542195.1 uncultured Sutterella sp.
TCTGCCTAATGTTCTCGGTTGGTCATAGCCCATCCAGACGGCAGCGAGCTGCTCTCCGGCATAGCCGACGAACCAAACGTCATAAGAGTCGTTGCTGGTGCCCGTTTTCCCGCCGATGTCTCTTCTCTTTAAGGTTGCTGTTGTTCGCGCTGCTGTTCCGCTGGTGGCAACGCCGTTAAGCATCTTGTGCATGATGTAGGCATTGCGCGGATCAAGTACTTCGGTTCCGGCAAGGCGTTCGGCTTCGACGGTTGACTGCATAAGAATCTTGCCGTTCGGGTCAGTAACCTTAGAAATCAAATATGGTTCGGTCCGTTTGCCGACATTGGCAAAAACCGAGAATCCTTTAACCATTTCCCAAGGTGTGACACTGCCTGCACCAAGAGCCAGAGAAAGGTGAGGCGGATGTTTGTCCGGTTCAAACCCGAATCTCTGAATAAAGTCGACGGCATATCTCGGTGTAATGGCCTGAAGAATTCTGATGGAGACGAGATTAAGAGATTTTCTTAACGCATCTTTCATCATGACAGGGCCGCTGAACTTGCCGGAGAAGTTCTTCGGATTCCATTTCTTAAAGCCGGTTTCTGACGGATCTAAGACAATAGGAGCGTCATTAATAACGGTTTGAGGAGAGAAGCCTTTCTCAATGGCTGCCGAGTAAATAAACGGCTTGAAGGAAGAACCGGGCTGTCTCCAAGCTTGAGTGACGTGGTTGAACTTGTTCAGGTTAAAGTCATAGCCGCCGACCAAGGCTTGAATGGCTCCTGTAGTGTAGTTGGTGGCAATAAATGCGGCTTCAGCTTGAGGCAGTTGAGTGATTTCCCACTCATTGTTCTTGCCGGACTGAATGCGAACGACAGAACCCCTCTCAATCTTCAGGTCAGGTTTTGCTTTAGGCTGAAGAGAATTCTTAACGAAATCAAGGTTTTTGCCTTTAATCGTGATTTGCTTGCCGGAAGAGTTCTGTACGACAACTTCTGCCGGAGAGGCTTTTAATACCACGACGGCAGGCATGTCTGCTGCTACTAAAGCCTCCTGCAGAGCATTGTTAATGTTTTGCTGGGCTGTGGCAGGATTAGATAAGTCAACCTTATCTTCCGGTCCGCGGTAGCCGCGGGAACGGTCGTAGGCCTGAACGTGGCTTCTCAAAGATTGATAAGCATAATTCTGATCTTCGGAATTGATCGTCGTATAGACGTTTAAGCCGCGGGTGTAAGTTTCCTGCTGGAACACGTCGAACATCAAGGTTCTGACCAATTCTGCAACATATTCAGCATGCAAAGAAGAATTCATCTTGGTCGGCGTCAAAGAAGATTCGGCAAGTCTGGTCAAACGCGTTTGAATCGGAGCATCAACTTCATGCTGATATTGATCCGGCGTGATGTAGCCTAAGTCTCGCATCCGCCCGAGAACGTAGTCTCTTCTGACTTTTGCTCTCTTCGGGCTGGCGAACGGATTGTATACGGACGGTGCAGCCGGAAGACCAGCCAAAGTTGCGGCTTCTCCGATAGACAGCTGCTGAATATTTTTGCCGTAATACGTACGGCCGGCGGCTGCAAAGCCGTAAGCACGGTTGCCGAGGAAGATCTGATTCATGTAGATCTGAAGAATCTGATCTTTGGTGAGGTTGGCTTCAATCTTGAAAGCCATGGCAACTTCATAAAGTTTTCTGACGTAGCTTCTTTCGCTGGATAGGAAGAAGTTTCTGGCAACCTGCATGGTAATGGTGGAGGCGCCTTGGCTCTTTTTCCCCGAAGCAAAGTTGGCTAATGCTGCGCGGACAAAACCTTTCGGTTCAATACCGGCATGGTGATAAAAGCCGTCATCTTCAGCAGAAATCACAGCTTGCTTTACATGAGCCGGAATCTCATCGATGGTGACGAAGTCTCTTCTTTCTTCGCCGAACTCAGCAATGAGCTTCCCATCTGCCGTCCAGACTCTCATCGGGACTTTCGGCTTGTAGTCAACTACCGTATCAATTGGCGGCAGCTGAGAGTACACAAGCGCAAAAACAAACAGGGCCAGTCCGATTCCGGCTAATGCGAGAGCAAGAATCGTAGCGATCGAGTACTTAATAAAGGCAAAAAAACTCGAACCCGTCTTTTTGCGGGCGGGAGCTTTTTTCGCAGCAGCTGCTTTGGCAGGAGCTTTCTTTGGCGGAGTCTTTTTAGAAGAGAACACTGCTGAAAATATCTTAAATAGTTAAAGAAAACCAGCAAACATTATAAAATCTAAACCTCCGTATGATTATCAAGACAGCCACAATTACAGGCTTATGCATAACAATTCTGTAAAAGCTTACAAATCTATTTTTCTCATTGGAATGATGGGAGCCGGGAAATCATCATTCGGCAAGTATTGCAGCAAAGAGCTTGGCTATCAGTTCGTGGATTTAGACGAAGAGCTTGAGAGCAGAACCGGCGTAAAAATTCCCGAGATTTTTGCAAAAGAAGGAGAAGAGGGTTTCCGCAGGCGCGAAACCGAACTCCTCAGAGAATTTATCGAGAAAGAAGGCTTTGTCGTGGCTACCGGAGGCGGTGTGGTCACGCGGGACGAAAACCGAGAAATCTTAAAAAATGGAAATGCCTGTGTCGTGCATTTAACGGTGTCCCCGAGAATCTGCTTTTTTAGAACACGCAACTCAAACCGTCCTTTGCTCCAAACGGAAAATCCGATGCAGACCATCGAAAACTTGATGCGGCAAAGAGACCCCCTTTATACCGAGGTCAGAGATTTCTCGCTCGATACGGATAAGCTCAGTTTTAATCAAATGTGCAAAGAGTTGCTGAAGGAATTAGGAAAGGAAAAATAAGGATGATTTCAATCGATGTGAGCGTCAGATCAGCTCCGTACAAGATCTACCTGGGAGAAAATATTCTTCCTCAGCTTGCCCAAGAGCTTAAAAAAATTCATCCTTCTTCAGCTCTTATTGTGACCAATACAACGGTCGGCCCCCTCTACGGAGAAAAGGTACGCAAAATCTGCAACGAAGAGGTCCGTACCGAGTACCTCGAATTACCCGATGGAGAAGCCTTTAAAAATTGGGATTCGGTTTTTATGGTGCTGACCAAGTTAGCGGAAATGGGTGCTGACAGAAAATCAGTCGTTATCGCTTTAGGCGGCGGAGTTGTCGGGGATTTAGCCGGTTTTGCCGCTTCCATCTATATGAGAGGAATCAAATTTATCCAGGTTCCGACAACCCTTTTGGCTCAGGTAGATTCTTCCGTAGGCGGTAAAACGGGAATGAATATGGCGGCCGGTAAAAATATGATCGGATCTTTTCATCAGCCCTCTGCCGTAATCGCTGACTCTTCCGTTCTGAAAACACTTCCTGCAAGAGAAGTCAGTGCCGGCATCGGCGAAATCATCAAGCACGGGATGCTTGCCGATGAGGATTACTTTGCCGATCTCGAAGCAAATATGGAATTTTTGATGGCACTGGACTCAGAGAAAACTGCTGAAATTGTTGCCGGTTCCTGCAAGATCAAATCAGCCGTGGTGGCTGAAGACGAAAAAGAAGCGGGAAGGCGCGCTTGTCTGAATCTCGGACATACATTCGGTCATGCGATTGAAAAACTGACCGGCTACGGAACATGGCTTCACGGCGAGGCTGTCGGCTGCGGTCTTATGCTGGCTGCAAACTTAAGTCAAAAACTCGGCAATCTGACAGAAGAAGATGTCGAACGCGTAAGAAAATTGCTGGAAAGAGCCAACTTACCTGTTCGAATCGAAGGCCTGTCGGTCGATGAAGCTATTAAAGCGATGAAAGGCGATAAGAAGAGCACGGACGGCGTCATCCATTTTGTCTTGCTTAATAAGCTCGGTGAGTCATACGTTTCTGAAGTTCCGGAAGAACTGGTTCGGGAAGTTCTCGTTGAAGGAGGATATGTGGCATGATTCATGAAAATCTAGTTTTAGCTCCGTACGCTTGCCATTCTTCGGAATCTAAAGGGCGCGTTTATGCGGAAAATCCAAGTAAAACACGCACCGAATTTCAGCGTGACCACGACAGAATCATTCATTCAGCCTCTTTCAGAAGACTGGAGTACAAAACCCAGGTGTTTATCAATCATGAAGGAGATTTATTTAGGACTCGTCTTACGCACTCTATCGAGGTGGCACAGATAGCCCGTACCGCAGCTTCAAGACTGGCTTTGAACTGCGATCTGACGGGAGCCATCGCTTTAGCCCATGATTTAGGCCACACACCCTTCGGGCATGCCGGTCAAACAGCACTGAATGAATGCATGCGAATGTTCGGAGGCTTTGAACATAACCTTCAGTCCCTGCGGATCGTCGACAAGCTTGAAGAGCAGTATCCTGCTTTTGACGGTCTGAATTTGACTTGGGAAACTCGCGAAGGCATTTTGAAGCACTGCAATATTCTCAATGCTATGCGCTTGGGCGACTTGGGTAAGAGATTCTTAGAAAAAACTCAGCCGAGCTTGGAGGCTCAGCTCGTCAATATCGCCGACGCGATAGCCTATAGTACGCATGATATGGATGACGGCTTGAGATGCGGACTGTTGACGCACAAAGAACTGTTTGAGAACGTCCCGATTTACAGAAAGTTTTTTGAAGAAGTTGAGAAACAATATCACGGCCTCCCGATCAGAAGAAGTCAGAAAGAAGTTGTCAGAAGAGTGATTGGTTACTTAGTCGATGACTTAGTGACTAACAGCTCCGAAAAGATTCAAGGAGAAACCTTGAAGTCCGTACAGGATGTAAGAAATCTTCAATACCCTTTAATCGCTTTCTCTGATGAGGGAATTGCTCAGATGAAAGTCTTGAAGAGCTATCTGATGCAAGCTCTGTATAAGCATTATCAGGTTCTTCGGGTAATGAATAAGTCATCTCGAGTCATTCAAAAACTTTTTGAGCAATTTACTTCTTATCCCGAACTGCTTCCTCCGAACTTTTACGAAAAAGCCATTAACGGGGGCGTCCAAAGGACCGTGGCCGATTACATTGCGGGAATGACCGACCGCTACGCTGTTAAAGAATACGAGAGAGAGTTTAATCCTTCCTACGAAGCATCCAATTAAGCAAAAAGAAAAGGCTGATTGAAACGGTCAGCCTGATGGAGTTGGTGCCGGATGACGCTAGATCTCCGGCCTTTTTTTTTGCTTAAACCAGTCCGTAAAGATGGAGCATCACGGAGCCGCCGATACCCCAGAAAAGAAATGCACTTATCTTATTAAGGTAGAAAGAGAATTTCGGTCCCATCCATCTGTCGGATGCCATTGCAGCGCTGTAGCTGTAGCCGATATGAACCAACCAGCAGATACCGACAAAGAGCGCGATAAGAATGGTAATTTGCGGCAGGTACGCTTGCTTCGGATCAATAAACTGAGGCATCAATGAAAGCAGAAAAACAATCAACATAGGATTGGTCATCTGCAAAATCGCGGCGCTGGCAAGGATGTTCCAGTTTCTTGTCTTTTGTTCTGCCGGATCCAATGGTGTCCCGAGACGATCTTTGAGAGCAATGGTTGGAGCCTTCCAGCTCTTCCAGCCAAACCAAGCCATGAGGAGACACCCGGCAGTCTGCAGTCCGTAGAAAAGAACAGGACTGTTATTAATCACTGCGCCCATGCCGCTGGCGGCAATGATGGACATGACGGCTACGCCGATGGCATTGCCTGTCGGTGACATAAAGGCATTTTTTACGCCGTAATTGACGGCATTGTGTAGGGTGTATAAAACGCCCGCACCCGGAGTAACGCAGGTGATGAAAACAACAACTAAAAAAAGACCTAATGTGCTGAGGGACATGATTTTTCTTCTCTCCTTGTACGAAAAAAGTGTAGAAAAGAAAATTGCCGTTTCAAGCTTTCAGTGATTAAACTTTCTATACACAGTGTTCAAACAGACTGACCGCAACCATGGCACATCATTTCGATCACAAAACTATCAGACAGCTTCTGCTTTTTGCGGTGGTGGCCGAGAATCAAAGCGTAAGAAAAGCCGCGGCTAAGCTGAACTTATCGGTTCCTTCTTTGCTTAACCAGCTCAATGAGTTAGAGCAAAATCTGAATTTGAAATTTTTACGGCGCTCGCCGAGAGGAGTTTCGCTGACCGAAGAAGGCAAAGCCGCACTTCCTTCTATTGAGCGTTTTATAACGCAGGCCGAGCAGCTCTACTATTCCTTAAATCAAATGCGGGAAGATTCTTGCGGAATTTTGACGGTTGGTGCTAATGCGGAAGCGATGCTCTTCTGGGTACCGGACTTTAAAAAACAGGTCAAGGCAGACTTTCCGAAGATTGAGATTTTTACAAAAGAAGTCGACTCGCGCGATGTAGAAATTGAGGTTTCCGAAGGTTTAATTAGCTTCGGTATTGGTCTTTTTAAGGACTTGGATGATAAGCGGCTGAGGCTGATCCCATTACGCCGGGAGCGGCCGATTATTCTATTGCCCAAGGGGAATCGGCTAACGGCAAACCGAGAAATCTTCCTGAAAGATTTACGAAATGAGGAGTTTGTTTTTCATCGAAGAGAAGTGGCGTCTAAATATTTTGACGAACTCGTTCGCATATGTGAAAACATAGGCGGCTTTACACCTCGAATCTGCCATGAAGTGCAGTCCAGTTCTCGCCAGATGGCCTATGTGAGCTGCGGACAAGGCATTGCCATGTTAGGAGAGTCTTTCAAAGACTGGATACCTAAGAATATTGTCGCTAGACCAATCGTTGATGCTCCGGCGCAAATTCAATTGTCGTTGGTCTGGAATCCCTTGATTCCCTCCTCTATTCGTGATCTGGTTCTAAACAAGTTAACTTTAAATCAGTGAGAAACACGGAGAACCTTGGCGGATATATAAGCGGCAAAGATAATCCTGCGCGAACGAGGTTCGAAAATTTGTGCACTACAGTGGAACAAATGCACTAGGAAAGTGCTTCTTGGATGAAGAAGCTTAGAAACTATTTTTGTTATTCCTTTGAAAGACTCTTGGCGGCGCAATTGCTGAGTACTTGGCATGATTTTTGCATACGGTTGAATAAATTCTTATGTCCGTTTTCTATTCCGCGAGGAGAAGTCAGTGATTAAAACCGCCGATGATGTAGGGGATGCATTTAAAGACGGGAAGTTTTCAATTTTCAATGTTCTTTGGTGCAGCTTCTTGAGCCAAGAGCATTGCGTTTCCGTTCCTGGCTCTGTTTTTGATGAAAATAAATGCAAAGACAGCCATGCTTTTGATGGAGCCTTTTTCTGGGCTTGGAAAGCTACTGAGGCCTGCGCCCCGCTTCGGATGCAAGCATCTAAAGAGCAAGAATGGATCCTTCAGCAGTTCACAATTTTTTGACAACGGCAGTCGTTTCTTAGAACCAGCATCGGGCTTATCTGGAAGGCCAACGGCACGATGTTGAAAGAATCATGCTTGTTGTAACGCTAGACGAATTTGGGATGTAGTTCTCCAAATCAAAGTCTTCTAAGCCAAACTCTCCGGCCAGCTTTTAAAACTAATTTTGTATCCGTAATGCCGGAAGGTTGGATTACAACTTATAGAAATGACCTTATTCAAACTGAACTAATAACCTGAAATCTCAATAAATCATGTCTAATACTTTAAAAGGAGTCCTGCTTGCTTCTTTTGCCGGCTGGTGCTGGGGAAGCATGGCAGTTTGCGCTCAATTCTTATTCGATTCCTGTGGATTTGTTTCTTCTGATTTAACTACGTTGCGATTATTTGGCTCTGGAATCTGCCTTTTACTTCTGTATGCGGCAACCACTAGAAAAAGCATCTTCTCGCCTTTCCGTGACTTGCGGAACCTCAGAGACGTAATTATTTACGGCTTAGGTGTCTTGTTGATTCAATGGACTTTTTTTAAGGCTATTTCCGTTAGTAATGCAGGGATAGCAGCTGTCATGGTCGGTTTTGGTCCGTTGTTCATTATCTTTTATTTTGTGCTGATGAAAGGAAGAAGGCCGTCCTTTAAAGAAATACTCTGTTTATTTTTGGCTTTGATTGGAATATCTCTTCTTGTGACTAAAGGAAATTTTAGAATTTCCGATTTGTCGTGGGGAGGCTGCCTCTGGGGATTGGCCTCAGCAGGTTGCGGTGCCTTTTGTACCGTTCAACCCAAGAAGGCTATTGAAAGAGCAGGAGTTTCATTTGTTGTCGGCTGGGGAATGCTTATCGGAGGTTTGATTGCAATGTGCTTTACTCCGCTCTTTAATGACAATGTTCAATGGAATATCTCGTCATTCCTAGCTTATGCTCAGATTGTTCTTTTCGGAACGGTTGCAGCTTTCTGGTGTTATCTAAAAAGTACGGAATACGTTCTTCCATCTATTTCAGCAATTCTTGCTTCCTTCGAACCATTCTCGGCGGTTTTGCTTTCCGTTATCTTCTTGAACTCTTCCTTCAATGCTTATGAGTTAATTGGAGGTGCGGCCATTGTTGCGAATATGATTATCCTTTCCTGGCCGAAAAAAACAACAACTTCAAGCCAGACCAATCAATCCGTATCGGCGGAAAAAATATCAACGGCCAATGCACCTGAAAAAGAACTTCTCAGAAAGTCGGAACTGTGTTAAGGCAAGATCATCTTGGGAGATTCTTTAACAGTTAATAATCTTGTGCCAGCTGCCGTCTCTTCAAGTATCGACTCAAAGCATGGAAAACTCGCTACAATTAAGTACTAAAATTAGTGACAGATTAAAGGAAGTTTCATGGCCCGATTAGCCAGACTCTCTCTCCCAAGCCAAGTTCATTATGTCCGCGTTTACGGTGCAGCGGACATTTCTTTGATGCCGATGCTTGAAGATTTGGATGCGATGCTGAGCTTATTTTCCAAGGTTGTATCTTTGCATCATGTGGATATGACAGGCTATGCCATCCTCCCTTCTCAAATAGACTTTCTAATTACGCCTAGAAATTCTGCAGAGGATGTGTCTAAGTTTACGCAAGCCTTCTGCCGTTTGTATTCGCGTTATTTCAATGATGCTTATCGCCGTTCAGGAGCGCTTTGGCATGGAAGATTCCGCTCTTGCGTGGTTCAAGGCAAGAACCGCTGTTTAAATGCACTGCTTTATATGGAGTGGCTGCCGGAGACAAAAGGTTATCAGGAAGCGGCTTTGTACCCTTGGTCAAGCTACAGTCATCATGCCGGTCTGAGAAATGATTACTTTATGGCCCCCGGAAAAGAATATTGGGCTTTAGGTAATACTCCTTTTGAGCGTCAGAAAGCTTACAAGGTCTTATTTCCCCGAGGCTATCCGAAGAGAGAAGGGGAAGATTTAGAAAAGCATCTGATCAGAGGATGGCCTTGGGCCGATCGGGAATTTCTATTAGAAAACCACGTCGAACCCAGCAGAATCTGGCCTGAAAGAGGGCGAGGAAGACCTCGAAAATCTGAAATTTCCGATTAATATGTCCCTATTTAAATAAGGTAGTCCTTACGGATTATAAATAAGAGGGACAGTTTAATAAACATCTTGGCATTTAATGCTCCTAATTGGTTTACATTCGATTACGTTGATAAAAAAACTCTCGAACAATTAGGAGTATCCCCATGACAAACATTCAGGAGATCCGTCAAAGGGCTGAGAAATTTGGACTGTATGAGTCTAAATTTGAACATGATGCCTGCGGACTCGGTTTTGTGGCTAGTGTTAAAGGAATACCAAGCCACGAAATTGTCCAACAGGCATTGATGATTCTTCAGAATTTGGATCACCGCGGTGCGGTCGGCGCCGACCCGCTGCTTGGCGACGGCGCAGGCATCTTGATTCAGATTCCTGACCAATTCTTCCGCACCGAAATGGCCAAGCAGAATATTTTGCTTCCTCAGCCCGGCGATTACGGCGTGGGTATGATTTTCCTTCCGCGAGAACATGCTTCCCGCAGAGCCTGTGAACAGGAAATCGAAAGAACCGTTAAAGCCGAAGGTCAAGTCCTTCTCGGATGGAGAGATGTTCCGGTTAACGAAAATATCGAACTCTCTGAAACCGTCCGCAAAGCTGCTCCCGTTATCCGACAAATCTTTATCGGCCGCGGCGCAGATGTCATGGTGCCGAATGCTCTCGAAAGAAAGCTCTACGTTATCCGCAAGCTCGCCGGCCATAAAATCCAAGCCTTAAACTTGAAGCACGGCAAGGAATTTTATGTTCCTTCCATGTCTACCAGAACTATCGTGTACAAAGGGCTGCTCCTTGCTCATCAAGTGGGCCTCTACTACAACGATTTGATGGATGCCAGACTGACCTCTGCGATCGCTTTGGTTCATCAACGCTTCTCCACTAACACCTTCCCGAGCTGGGAGTTGGCTCATCCGTACAGAATGGTGGCCCACAACGGAGAAATCAATACCGTCAAAGGCAATTTCAATTGGCTGCGTGCCCGCGAAAGAACCGTTGCTTCCAATGTATTAGGCGATGACGTCAAGAAACTTCTTCCGATTATTTACGAAGGTCAGAGTGATACGGCATGCTTAGACAACATGCTTGAACTTCTTGTCATGAGCGGGTATCCGTTGGCCCAAGCCGTGATGATGACGATCCCGGAAGCGTGGGAGCAAGCTTCCCAAATGAAGCCGGGCCAGAAAGATTTCTACGAATACTATGCCGCCATGCTCGAGCCTTGGGACGGTCCCGCCGCCATCTGCTTTACCGACGGTGTAAGAATAGGCGCTACTTTAGACAGAAACGGTCTGCGTCCTGCAAGATATTTGCTGACCACCGACGATATTGTTATCTTGGCTTCTGAGGCCGGAACACTCCCGATCCCGGAAAGCAAGATCAAGAAAAAATGGCGTCTGCAGCCGGGCAAGATGTTCCTTGTCGATACGGAACAAGGCAGAATCGTCGAGGACGAAGAAATTAAGCGTCAGTTCGCTTTAGCTAATCCGTACAAAGAATGGACCAAGCGCCTTAACCTCCATCTCTCCGACATTGTTGCGCCCGATCCGATCCCGGAACACAATCCGGTTCCTTTGCAGCAAAGACAAAAGGCTTTCGGCTACACGGAAGATGATTTGAAGTTCGTCCTCTTCCCGATGGCAGAAAAAGGCCAGGAACCTCTCGGTTCTATGGGCAACGATACGCCGCTGGCCATGCTTTCTAAGAAGTCTAAGCCGCTTTATCAATATTTCCGTCAACTGTTTGCGCAGGTCACAAATCCGCCGATTGACCCTATTCGCGAACAGTTGGTGATGTCCTTGATTTCTTTTGTGGGCCCGAGACCTAACCTTCTCGATATCAACAACGTTAATCCGCCTCTTCGTTTGGAACTTTCTCAGCCGATTCTCGGCTTTAATGAAATTGCCAAGATGCGTCAAATCGAGAAGTATACCAACGGCAAGTTTAAGTCCTATGAGTTGGATATCACTTATCCGGCAGAATGGGGTGCGGAAGGGGTAGAAGCACGATTAGCTTCCATTTGCGCCAGAGCCGTGGATGCCATCCAAAACGGCAACAACATTATTATTGTGACTGACCGCAGAGTCGACAAAGATCGTGTTGCAATCCCGGCTCCTTTAGCTATCAGCGCCTTGCATCAGCATTTGATTAAAAACGGTTTGCGCATGGAGACCGGTATCATCGTTGAAACCGGCAGCGCAGTGCAAACCCATCACATGGCTTTATTAGCAGCTTTCGGTGCCGAGGCCATCCATCCGTATTTGGCTCTGGAGACGCTCAAGAAGCACTACAAGGGCAACACGGAAATCGATCCGGAAGCTGCAATTCAAAACTACATCAAGGCAATCGGGAAAGCTTTTAAGAAGATCATGAGTAAGATGGGTATCTCAACTTATATGAGTTACCGCGGCGCTCAGATTTTTGAAGCCTTGGGTTTGGAAAAAGCTTTCGTTGATCGTTACTTCCCCGGAACCAGCTGCAAAGTCGGAGGCTTGGGCATTTTTGATGTGATGCAGGAAGCCGTCAACGATCACGAAAATGCTTTCAAGAACCCGACCAAGGGCAAACTTCTTCCCGAATCCGGCGAATACAACTGGCGCTCCCGCGGAGAGGAACACATGTGGACGCCGGAAGCAATTTATAAGCTCCAGCATGCCGCACGTTCTAACTCCTATCAGACATATAAGGAATACGCCGAAATCATCAATGATCAGAGTCAGCGTCAGATGACTCTCAGAGGATTGATGGAATTTGAAGTGAATCCGGCCAAAGCCATTCCGGTAGATGAAGTGGAACCGGCTTCTGAAATCGTTAAGCGCTTTGCTACCGGCGCAATGTCTTTAGGTTCCATTTCCGCTGAAGCCCATGCTTGCTTGGCTATTGCAATGAACCGCATCGGCGGCAAGAGCAACACCGGTGAAGGCGGCGAAGATCCGAAGCGCTACGCAGCCGAGATGAAAGCCGGCAAGCCGATTATTGAAGACGGCGACAGCTTGAAGAAGATTCTTGGAGAGGATCGCATTGTGGTGGATATTCTGCTTAAGAAAGGCGACTCTCTGCGTTCAAGAATTAAACAGGTTGCCAGCGGCCGCTTCGGTGTTATCGCCCAGTACCTCAACAGTGCCGATCAGATTCAGATCAAGATGAGCCAGGGTGCAAAACCCGGTGAAGGCGGTCAGCTTCCGGGTCATAAAGTTTCTGAATACATTGCTCAGCTGCGTTACTCCGTGCCGGGCGTTGGTTTGATTTCTCCACCGCCGCACCATGATATTTACTCTATCGAAGACTTGGCTCAGCTCATCCGCGATTTGAAGATGGCTAACGATAGAGCCTCCATCAGCGTCAAGCTCGTGAGCGAACAGGGCGTTGGTACCGTGGCTGCCGGTGTAGCAAAAGCTAAAGCAGATCACATTGTTATTGCCGGGCATGACGGCGGAACCGGAGCCTCTCCGCTTTCTTCCATCAAGTTTGCCGGTACGCCTTGGGAGTTAGGTTTGGCAGAAACCCAGCAGACTCTGGTTCTTAATGGTTTGAGAGACCGAGTCCGCGTCCAGGTTGACGGTCAGATTAAGACCGGCCGCGACGTTGTTGTCGGTGCTCTTCTCGGGGCCGATGAGTTTGGTTTTGCAACGGCACCGTTGGTTGTCGAAGGCTGTCTCATGATGAGAAAGTGCCATCTCAATACTTGTCCCGTTGGTATTGCTACACAAGACCCGGTTCTGCGCAAGAGATTCAAAGGCCAGCCTGAGCATGTCATCAACTATTTCTTCTTCGTTGCCGAAGAGGTCAGAGAACTCATGGCCAGCTTGGGAGTAAGAAAGTTTGAAGATTTAGTCGGCCGCGTTGAACTCTTGAAACAGAAAGAAATGGACCTTGCTAAATGCGGTAAGGTCGATCTTTCCCGCATCCTGTATGTTCCTGAGGAATCCGATCCTAAGAAAAAGCGTCACAGCATCGACATTCCTCACGGTCTTGAAAAAGAATTGGATTTCCAATTGCTTGATGCGTGCAAGCCGGCTTTAGAAAAGGGCCAGAAAGTCAGCTTCATTTCTCCGGTTAAGAATATTCACCGCTGCGTCGGCACCAAGATTTCTTCTGAAGTTGTCAGACGTTACGGCGACGAAGCTCTCCCGGACGATACTATCCACATCCAGCTTACCGGAACGGCCGGACAGTCCTTGGGCGCTTTCTTAGTCAAAGGCGTTACTCTGGATCTCGTCGGAGAGGGCAATGACTATGTCGGTAAAGGCTTGTCCGGCGGACGCGTTATCGTCAGATGTCCGACGGATTTCCGCGGAAAGGGCGAGGAAAACATCATTGCCGGCAATACCGTTCTCTACGGTGCAACCAGCGGCGAAGCTTTCTTTAACGGTATTACCGGCGAACGCTTTGCGGTCAGATTGTCCGGAGCTTCCGCAGTAGCTGAAGGCGTCGGCAATCACGGATGCGAATACATGACGGGCGGTACCGTGGTTGTGCTCGGTGAAGTCGGCAGAAACTTCGCAGCCGGTATGTCCGGCGGTGTGGCCTACGTGTACGACAAGGAAGGTACATTTGCTTCTAACTGCAACATGGAAAGCGTTGAGTTGGAATCCGTCATGAGTTCTAAGGAGCAGCTTGTGTCCGGCGAACCGTCCACATGGCATCTGGGTAAGACTGACGAAGAAATTCTTCTCGATCAGATTGAGAAACACTTCAAGTACACCGGAAGCCAGAGAGCAAGAGAAATTTTGGATGACTGGAACAGTGCTCGTCAGAAATTTATCAAGGTCTTCCCGAAAGAATATAAACAAGCCCTTATCAAGGGACTCGCTCGCCCCGCAGGAGTTTAATCATGGGTAAAACAACAGGATTTTTAGAATTTGAACGCCTCGAACAAGAGCACGAGCCGGCAGCACAGAGAAAAACACATTTCCGTGAATTCATTACGCCGCTCAATCAGAAGGAAGCAAAGCAGCAGGCGGCTCGCTGCATGGATTGCGGAACGCCGTTCTGTACGTTCAGCTGTCCTTTGCACAACATTGCGCCGGATTTTAACGATCTGGTCTATAAGGAAGACTGGGAAGCCGCTTACGAGGTTCTTTCCTCAACTAACAGCTTTCCGGAATTTACCTCTCGTGTCTGTCCTGCTCTTTGCGAAAACGGCTGTGTTCTTAACTACACAAGCAAGCCGATGGGCGTAAAGTCGGTGGAGCGTGCAATTATTACTCACGCTTGGAACCAGGGTTGGGTCAAGCCGCAAATACCTGCTCAGCTTAACGGCAAGTCCGTTGCCGTTATCGGCAGCGGCCCCTCCGGCTTGGCTTGTGCACAGCAGCTTGCCAGAAAAGGCTACTCCGTGACAGTTTTTGAGAAGAACAGCAAAGCCGGTGGATTGCTTCGCTTCGGTATTCCTGACTTCAAGCTGGATAAGACCGTCATTGAGCGCAGAATCAATCAGATGGAAGCCGAAGGTGTCCAATTCAGATACAACACCTATATTGGCACCGGGGCAGCCCCTAAGGGCATCTGGTCTGACGCAGAAAAACATGTGGATCCTGCCGAGCTTCTTCGTGATTTTGACGCGGTTGTTCTTGCTATCGGTTCGGAAGAGCCGCGAGATTTGCCGGTAAAAGGCAGAAAAGGTGCAGGTGTTCACTTCGCTATGGAGTACTTGCCTCGTCAGAATAAGATCAATGATGAAGTCCCGGTCAAAGAAGAAATCAACGCTAAGAACAAGAAAGTGCTGATTATCGGCGGCGGGGATACCGGCAGCGACTGCTTGGGAACGGCCGTTCGTCAGGGTGCGGCTGAAATTCTTCAGATCGACTTGGGCCCCCGTCCGAGCGCAGAGTACGACAAGATGAAAGTTTGGCCGCTTTGGCCTCGCATCCTCAGAACCTCTACTTCTCATGAAGAAGGAGGCGAAAGAGACTGGGCCATTATGACCAAAGAGTTTATCCGCGATAAAAAGGGTGAACTCAAGGGCATCAAGGCGGTACGTCTGAATTGGTCAACCGATCCGATTACTAAGAGACCGAAGTTTGAAGAAATTCCGGGTTCTGAGTTTGAAATCGAAGTCGACTTAGCTATCTTGGCTATGGGCTTCCTCCACCCGAATCAAGGGGTTTTGGAAGCATTCGGAGTGGAGACGGATCCTCGAGGCAATGCCCGTGCACAATATGAAGGAGTAAACTCGTTCTCTACAAATGTGCCTAAAGTCTTTGCGGCAGGCGACTGCCGAAGAGGCCAGAGCTTAGTAGTTTGGGCACTTGCGGAAGGACGCCGTTGTGCCGAGGCGGTGGACCGTTATTTAAGCGCTTAGTGAAAAAGGAACGGAATGAACAGAGTATTTGCCTATCCAATTGTTGTCGGATCGGAATCCATTGATGTGATGAAGCACACCAACAACAAGGAATATCTCAGATGGATGGAAGAAGCGGCTACCGCCCACTCTTCGCTCCTCGGTTGGGATACCGAGAGATATTTCAAAATCGGACAGGCATTTGTGGCCAAGGCGCACTGGATCGAATATCTGCGTCCGACTTTCTTAGGCGACAGACTGACGATGTACACCTGGGTGGAAAATATGCAGGATAAGACGAGCTTGCGACGCTTTTATCTCATGAGAGATAAGAAGGTATGCATGCTTGGGGCCACTCAGTGGGCTTTTATCGATATCGAGACGGGGCGCGGCCAAAGCATTCCGGAAGAGGTTTCTTCTTCGTTCTTTTGTGTTCCGAGCAGCGACAAAGAGCTTAAAGAGCTCGGAATAAAAACGATTTTGTTCAAAGCCGCAATTTAACGCCTTTTTGTAAGAAGGACCTGGTTGCCATTGAGGTTTTCCAGGTCTTTTTTCTGGTCGCTTTTCAAAGTGTTAGCTGTTTTACATAGTCGGAAAAGTGACTTTGTTAATCTTCTCTCATATCTCAAGAACAAGGAGAAGATCAATGAATAAACCCGTCGTAACAGCATTAGCTGCCGCTCTTGCTATCAGTTTGGGAACAATCTCTTATGCAGCTGACCACAAGGTCAACACGGACTTGGTCGTTGTGGGAGCCGGTTCCGCTGGCTTGAGCGCAGCTGTTCAAGGTGCGGAATTAGGCAAGAAGGTTGTTCTTCTTGAAAAGAATCCGTTTGTAGGCGGCAATTCTCAGCATGCCGAAGGTTTGTTTGCCGTTGATTCCGAATGGAACCGTCTGCGCGGTGATCCTTTGACACGCCAGCAGGCTTATGAAGCCTTTATTCAAAAGCAAAACCATATGGTTGATCCATACAAAAATAAAGACTTCGTAGAAGGTTCTGCTGAAAATATTGAGTGGCTGGCATCCCATGGCATCGAGTTTGAAGTCAGACGCGAAACTCCATTGAAAGATAATACCTGGCATATTATTAAGAACTTCAAAGGCACAGACCATGGTGCAGGCCTGATTAAAGGCTTGAAAGAAGCTGCCGACAAACTTGGCGTAGATACAAAACTTGCTACTCCGGCCGTTGATTTAATTACCAAAGACGGCAAGGTTGTAGGCGTTATCGCCAAGGATGCTAAAGGCGACACTTACACCATCAACTCTAAGGCTGTCATTCTTGCTTCCGGAAGCTTCGGTGATGATCCTCAGAAAGTAAAAGATTGGGGCCATAGAGATCCTGAAGGCTGGAAGTCCTCGGTTCCGGTTAATAAGACCGGCGACGGCATTGTGATGGCCATGAAAGCCGGTGCTGAAAGAGGTCCTGTCAGCTTCATCGGCCATTTGGGAACCGAAGGCAAAGGCATTAAGTTCTTAAGCAACTTGTACGGTGTTTCTTGGCAACCGGGAAATTTGTGGGTTAACAGATTGGGTCAGCGCTTTACTGACGAATCTACCTGCAACGCCTTCAGTGAAGCTGCAAATGCAATTTACGTACAGCCGGGTCACTATGGCTGGGCTATCTTTGATGAAAACACCGTCGAATATTTGATGAACAAAGGTGCTGATTCCGGTATCGGCGTATTGGTTCCAATCGGAACGAAGTACACCAATCTGAAGAACGACATCAAAGACGCATTGGCAGCTGACAGCGACGGCTTCAAAGAAGCTGATTCCGTAGCTGCTCTAGCTAAGGCCATTAACGTTCCGGCAGAAACTCTCGAAAAGACAGTCGCTGAGTACAACAAGACATGCGAACTCCAGCATGATCCGATGTTCTTGAAAGATCGCCGTTATCTCAGACCGCTTACCGGCAAGAAACTCTATGCGTTGAAGCTTAAATCCTATTTCTTCAGCGCCTATGGCGGCTTGATTACTAACAGGGATCACCAAGTTTTAACAAAAGACAGTAAGCCGATTCCGGGTCTTTATGCTGCAGGCTTGGAAGTTTCCAACATGGTTGGACCAACATACCCGGACTTCTTCTCCGGCCATGCTTTCGGATTTGCTTCTTATTCCGGCCGCCATGCCGCTAAGAATGCTGTTGAAGCCATGAAGTAATTTTTATTCTTTGATTTGAAACCGCTTCTGAGGTCCTACGGGAATGGATAGAAGCGGTTTTTTCAATATTTTTAAGGACGAGTTGGGGTAGTAAGAGAAAAAGTTTGTTAAAGGAGATACCTAGGAAAAGTCTTCAATGAATTACGACAATCTAATAACTTCACTACAATCATGTTGTGGAGAACTACAAAAGATCGTGAACCCATGAATGAATTAAAGCCGCTTCCGTTGGGAAACTCATCGTTTCCAAGAATTCGAGTAACAGACCAGATCTATGTAGATAAAACTCGCTTGATTTTTGATTTAGCCTCAAAGGCGGAGAAGTTTTTTTTAGCACGTCCTAGAAGATTCGGAAAATCTCTTTTGATTTCGACTTTTGAATCTTTGTTCAAATATGGACTGAGAGACTTCCAAGGGTTGGAAATTGAAAAGCTATGGAAAGAAAAAAATACATTCAATGTGGTTAGGATCGATTTCTTGGAAATTAAGAATTACCTTTCTGCGGATGATTTTTCTTCAAAATTAGATTCACTTTTAGTGAGAAGGTTTCAAGAATTTGGATTTGTTTATGCTCCCAATCCTCTTTCTTCCCCAATAGATCAAATTTCTGATTGGTTAAGGAGGCAGCCTGTTAATTCCTTTGTCATTTTGATTGATGAATATGATTCACCACTTACTGCCTGTCTGAATGACAAGAAGTTATTTGAAAAAGTTCGAAGTCGATTGGCTGAGTTCTACTCCGCTCTCAAGTCAAATGATGAACAAATTCGCTTTTTGTTCATTACAGGAATAACAAAGTTTAGTAAAACTAGTATTTTTTCGGAACTTAATAACCTATCTGATATTTCCTTAGATCACAAATATAGTAACCTTTTAGGTTACACCTCAGAGGAGATAAGAAGTTACTTTGGTGGATATTTAAGGAGAGCCGCAGATACAGTACAAATTTCTCCCCAAGAGCTCTTTCTGGAATTGATAAAGCATTATGACGGCTTTTGTTTTGATAGGTTAGTTTCGGAACACGTCTTTGCTCCCTGGTCTGTTTTGAAATTTTTATCCTCTCCGGAGAACGGCTTTATTGACTACTGGTTTGAAAGCGGAGGAAAACCGACTGCGTTAACTCAATACTTCAAATCACATGCTATGGCAGATCCGGCTCAATTTGACAAGGAGAAACTTGTTCCTTTCTCCGAGTTGACTGGTTCATCGGATGCTGAGACATTATCTGACGTTGCTCTTCTAACCCAAGCAGGATACCTAACGTTGAAGAAAATTGTCGGCTCCACTGCTTATGTCGGATATCCGAATGTTGAGGTGAAGAAGGCTATGGCCTTGTTGTATACAGGACAGTTACTTTCATCTAAAACGGTTGAACAGGTTGGTGCGGACAATATTGCATATCGCTTAGCGACGGAAAATCCCGAATCTATTGTTCATCTTCTGAACTGTTTATTTCGCTCCATTGACTATCAGAAATATCCGGTGAAGGATGAATACAGCCTCCGTGCTTTTGTTCAAGTGTTTTTTGCGGGCGCAGGTCTTGAAGCACGAGCGGAAGTTCACAACCACCTAGGGCGCAGTGATCTGGAAGTTAAGGCTGGTAGCAGATATTGGGTTATGGAATTTAAATGTGCGGAAAGAGCAGAGAATGTCTCAAGGAAGCTGGAAGAAGCTGTTTCTCAGCTGAATGAGAAGAATTATGGTCTTCAAAGACGTGACGAAGAAATTATCCGCCTCGCCTTGGTATTTAGTCTCGAGAAAAGAGAGTTTGTAAAATGGAAGTCACTGGAGGATTTTGAAAAAACTTGCTGATGAAAAATCTCATCCACTCCTCTGATTGACAAGAAACATCGCAATTGAAAAACAAAATGCTTTATTGGGTTTTGCCTGGACAGAAAACTTTTGTATACATCAGATCAAAACCGGTAAATGCTGATGGTAGATTCTTTCAGAAACACTTTAGGATTTGAAAAGAAACTTGTTGAATCTATTTCCTATTTGAACTCCTGAACAGTTTTCATTGTGGCATAATCTGCTCAAGACTGAACGTGCATTCAGTCTTTTATTTTTTAGTACTTGACTGGTTTGTTATGAAAAAGGGAGACACTTTATTAGATATTAAGAATATGAGTTTTTCTTATGGAGAACGCATCATTCTTGATGACGTGGACCTCTCTTTTAAGTTGGGTTCCGTCGTGGCAATCATGGGCGGATCCGGTATGGGTAAAACAACCCTGCTAAAACTCATCGGAGGCCTTTTAACGCCGCAGAAGGGGACGGTGACATTTGCCGGTCAGAAGGTCGATACTTCCGATTCTGCAGCTCTCTACAAAATTAGAAGAAGCATGGGAATGCTTTTTCAATTCGGTGCGTTATTTACTGACATGACGGTCTTTGATAACGTTGCTTTCCCGCTTAGAGAACAAACCAATCTTTCCGAAGAACTTATTCGCTCTCTTGTTTTGATGAAGCTGGATGCGGTTGGGCTGAGGGGAGCTGCTTCTCTTTATCCTGCGGAAATTTCCGGCGGTATGAGCCGAAGAGTGGCATTGGCAAGAACAATCGCTTTGGATCCGCTGCTGATTATGTATGACGAACCGTTTGCAGGTTTGGACCCGATTTCCATGGGCGTCACATCTCAATTGATAAGAAAACTCAATGATGCATTAGGCTCAACCAGCATTATTGTTACTCATGACGTGGCCGAGACTTTCGAAATTGCTGACTACGTTTACATGATTTCAAGCGGAAAAATCGCAGCCCAAGGTACTCCGGAAGATCTTCGGCATAGTCAAGATCCTTTTGTGGTCCAATTTATCAACGGGCTGCCTGACGGTCCTGTTAAATTCCAATATCCCGCACCGCCGTTTGCAAAAGATTTAGGACTCGAAGCATGAACATTTATAACAAAATAGCTAGCCTGGGAGGGTGGAGTCTGGAGAAGATACAAGAACTTGGAAAGTTCGGAGTCTTCAGTTTTCGTCTTTTTAAAAATTTAGGCTCCGCCTTTGTTAATTTTCAGTCCACAATCCGCCAAATTTTCTTTGTTGGTAATTACTCACTCGTAATTATTCTCGTTAGCGGCTTGTTCGTAGGCTTTGTTCTTGGTCTTCAGGGAGATTATGTTCTTTCTACCTACGGAAGCGAACAGGCTCTTGGCGTTTTAGTTGCACTTTCTTTGCTTAGAGAGCTTGGCCCGGTGGTCACCGCATTGCTGTTTGCTGGACGAGCCGGAACCTCTTTGACGGCAGAAATTGGTTTGATGAATGCGGGCGAGCAGCTTTCTGCTATGGAAATGATGGGCGTCGATCCCGTTAAGCAAGTTCTTGAACCTCGTTTCTTGGCTGTTGTAATTTCAATGCCGCTGCTGGCAATTCTGTTTTCTGCCGTGGGCATCATAGGCGGCTGGATTGTTGCCGTTCCAATGATTGGTTTGGACAGCGGAGCCTTCTGGTCACAAATGCAAGCCGGCGTCGCTCTGTGGGAAGACATTGGCAACGGAATTCTTAAATCTTTTTTCTTTGGTCTTGCTGTAGGTTTAATCTCTCTGTACGAGGGTTATATGGCTCGTCCTACACCGGAGGGGGTATCTCGTGCGACAACCAAGACTGTTGTTATTTCTTCACTGGTTGTACTGGGGCTGGACTTCATGTTGACCGCCCTCATGTTTACTAGTTCTTAAGGTTGGCTTCTATATGCAAAACAATACTAAAGTTAACTTTTTTGTAGGCCTGTTCGTATTATTCGCTGCAGTAGGTCTTCTTTTTCTAGCCTTGCAGGCATCAAACCTCACATCCTTTACCTCAGGTAAAACATACGAAGTGACTGCTTATTTCGACAATATCGGAGGATTAAAGGTTAGAGCCCCTGTCAGAAGTGCCGGTGTTACCGTCGGAAGAGTTAAAAGCATTTCTTATGACAACAATAAATTCGAAGCCAAGTTAGTGCTTGGTATAGAAAGTAAGTATCAATTTCCCGAAGATACTTCGGCTAAAATTTTGACTAGTGGGTTAATTGGAGAACAATATATTGGCTTGCAGCCTGGTTCTGAAGAAGAAAATCTGAAGAACGGCTCTCAAATCTTATACACCCAGAGTGCAGTTGTTCTTGAGAATTTGATTAGTCAGTTCCTCTTTAACAAGGCTGAGGAAAACAACGGAGGCAAGTAGGAGATTTTATGAAAAATAATAAATTATTGGCAGCCGCTGTGTTGACAGGCACCATGCTTTTAAGCGGATGTGCTTCTGTTCCGGATGGTGCCGGCTCAAATCCTAAAGACCCATGGGAGGCAATGAACCGCCAAACCTTTGCATTTAACCAAGGATTTGATACGGTGATTTCAAGACCTTTGGCAAAAGGTTATCAGTTCATTACACCGAAACCGGTTAGAGAAAGCGTAACACGCGTATTCAAGAATACGATGGAGCCGGCTAACGCAGTCAACAACGTAATGCAAGGCAAAGTCGAAGATGGAATCCTTTCTTTATTCCGTTTAATGATTAACTCTACTGTCGGGGTTGCAGGGATTTTTGACGTAGCCCAGGAAGTTGGAATTGAACGTAAGGAAGAAGATGTTGGTCAGACTCTGGCTGTATGGGGCATTTCCAGCGGTCCTTTCTTGGTTATTCCAATTATCGGACCGTCTACTGTACGTGACGGCATTGCACTCGTCCCTGAAGTTTTCTTAGACCCCAATACCTATATCGGTCATCCGGCCACCAAATGGTCTTGGTGGGGAGCAAAATATGTTAGCGCAAGAGAAAGGCTTCTTCCTGTGACTGACATGCTTGACAGTGCGGTCGATCCTTACATTGCAATGAGAAACGCTTATTTGCAGTCTCGCCAGTCAGCCATTCAGGACGGAGATGAACCTGCGGTTATTCCGGCTTCTTCCATGCTTGATCCGTTTGCAGAGGATGATGAGCCGGATACCAAAGCTGAGCCTAAGAAGGACGGTAAAAAATGAGAAATCTCGGAAAGTTATTAGTTACTTTTGTTTTGACGCTGTGTACAGCAGTTTCTTTCGCATCTGTTAACTTGACCAATCCTCCGGAGCAAGTGATTACTGAAGTTACAGACGAAGTTTTAACGCAGATTAGAAATCATCCTGAACTTCAGAAAGAAGATCCTTCTGCGATTAATAATTTGGTAGATCAGCACATTCTTCCTTATTCTGATTTCCCTCGCATGACGCGTATGGCAGTGGGTCCTCAATGGAGAAATGCCACTCCGGAGCAAAAGGAAGAGATTCAGACTTTATTTAGAAAGCTGTTGATTGCCGTTTACTCCGGTGCTTTGAAGGAAGCTTCCGAGTACTCTATGCAGCTTGGCAGAAACAACATCAATCCGAATGAAAAGGTTGTGTTGGTGAGAACTAAACTGACTGCTTCACAAAGAGAACCGATCCAGCTTGATTATCGCCTCCTGAAGACAAAAGATAATGAATGGAAGGTATTTGATGTAAATGTCGGCGGTGTTTGGCTCGTTGAAAACTACCGCAGCCAATTCGCCTCTGTTATTTCAAACGGCGGCATTAACGGGTTGATTACTGAACTTAGAAAGAAAGCTAATAAATAACATGAAAATTAGCCAGCCGCAGATAACCAATGTAAATGCAATGGAGGTTCTGGATGAAGGACTAAAGGCTCTTAGACAGGGCGACTTCATCGTGGATTTGTCCGGAGTTGAACGCATTGACAGTTCTGCTATTGCCATTGCTTTGAAATGGAAGCAAGAAGCACAAAAACTAGGAGGCGATCTTAAATTTATTCATGCCTCTGAAAATCTTAAAAAGCTTAGTGATCTTTACAATGTCTCTTCGTTATTGATGTCACCATCCAAGCAATAGACATTCCTCAAGTAATAGAGCTATTTAAGAAATAATGTAAACGATTGGCCAGGACAAAAGTTCTGGCTAAATTGTTGATGGGGCAGGCAACGAAATATAGAAGAGAAAAAGAGAGGCTCTTGACAATAAGGGATTCCATGAGGAGCAGGCTTTCCCGTAGAAGCGCCTCGAAGTCTGGAAAGCATCCAACTGAAGATTCATAATGAAATGGAAGTTTCTATTAGTTTGGATGCAAAAAAATGAAAAAGTTTTTCCTTTTATCCGTTGCCTGTCTTTTAGTTACGGCTTTCGCCTCTGAAACATACGCAGCTAGACTTGGAGGAAGAGCGACAATTCGTCCGAGAAGCTCTGCCCCTAGAACCTACACTCCTCCCGCACGAGTTTATCGTCCCAATCCGGCCGTAAGAAGATTGAATCAGAATCAAGCGCAAGGTGCTGCTCCCGTACCCATTCCATTGTTTATCCCGCCGATTCTCGGTATGAACAATCTAGAAAAGCTAACTGAGACATCCTACCTTGTCAAAACCGGTATCAGAAGAAAAGACGACGAAGTCAGCTTCTGGATGCTTAACAATAAAGAGAACAAGGACAGCAAGTCCGCAAAGATCCAGTACAAATTAAATTGCACTACCCGGCAGTTCACTATTCTTGCTGGGGCAACATACTCCGAGCCAATGGGAAAAGGCAAAGAAATTTCCAAAGGCCGAGTCAACGATCAACCGCATGCAATTCCGACTGGGACTGTTATCGATTATCTCCATGGCAAGCTGTGCAAGAAGCCTGCCACAGCCCCGGCTGCAAACCCAGCAGCAGCTGCTGCTAAGTAAAAAAAGAAGGAAAATCTGTTCTGGTGAGGCGTATAGCCACGTGGAGCAGATTTTTCTATCATAGTCTTCTGCAAGAAGTGAGCACGGTGTTTGTGTTTTCAATCGGCAAGAAAAGTCCCATAACTTGTCCGGTCCGATAGATGGCGTAAGGATTCCAAAGCAGATAGACGTAAGTGAGGTTATTTTTTCTCGGTGAAACTACGAAGATAAGATTTAAAAGTGAGTAATTTTTACTCCACTCTTTTTCGGGAAAGCCCGTAAGATCGGGCTTTCTAAGCCATAAAATTGTATAAACCCCAATTATCAGGGGTTCCCGTAGTTTGTAAAATCAGTCCCGAATGCTCAAACCATAATTAAATTGAACAGATTTGCAAGAAGTGGCTCTGTAGGTTTTTCCTTTCTGACCTTTTAGATGAATGTAGTGCGTTGGAACACTTTGCGTCTGTCTTAAAGCTGAGGGAAGGTTGATGAAAAACACAAAAATAATAACTTTGGGTATTTTCTTGTTTGCGGTATCCATGACGGCGAGCGCAACGGCGCTGCCCTTAGAAGACTTAAAGACTGCTTGTAACGGTCCCGCAACCTCTGCCAACAGCCTCGCCTGTATCAAATTAAGTCGTACCTTGTTGAAAGCCAACCGCGTTTTTCTGGCTTTAAGCTATGCCCATAAAGGAGCTAAGTCCGGCAACCCGGATGCTATGTATATTGCGGCAAAGATTTATGTCACTCGTTGGAAAGAACTCGGCATCACATATCAAGAAGGACTGAAATATTCCCAAGCTTTGGCCAAGGACAGCTGCGAAAAAGGAAGCGGAGAGGGATGCAGTCTGTATGCCTACAATCTTCCTGCAGATGATACGAAAAACAAGGTGAAGAATTGGAAACTTGGTTGCGAAAGAAAATCTGCTGTCGGATGTTTTTTTCTGGCCAATTACCAAGATCGAATTGAAAATTTAAGCAAAGCCTGTGAATACAGCGAAAGTGACTCTACGCTTGGTAGTAATTTTTGTTTGGATTATGCCGAAGCCTTAGAAAAAGATTCGAAGAGCACCAAGACTCAGATTCAGGATGCGTTTGATAAAGCTTGTACGCTTGGCTACCGCTACGGTTGTTATAAAGCGGCATCTCTTCGAGAAGAACAAAAAAGTCCTGAAACCGAACTGCTTCTCCAGCAATACGGGAAGGTATGTATCCCAGTTCCTGGGTTGTGGTCTCAAAAATATTACAACGATGCTTGCAAACGCTTAAGAGAAGTGCAGAAGAAGACTGAGCAGTCAAAACTTCGTATGCCGGATTAGAGCCTCATGAAAGATTCCTCCAAGTACAGCAAATGGCAGATTAACCTCCTTTTCCCATTAGCTCTTCCAACTGACTGAGTCCAAAGAGGCATGGCTTGGAGATTCAAGGTTTATCCTTCAAGACTAATTAGAATTAAAGAGAGGGTTAACTACGGGTGAATCTTCTCACTGGAAATTTTTGAAAGTTCTCCTCGCTTTTTTAGTTTTGCTGCCAAAACAGGTGGGTGTTGTTTCATATAGACGTCATTTATTGACACAATAGGATAAATCTATTGCTGTCATACTTTATTTTTAGTCCCACGTTTATGGGAGTCTATTTTCTGACTAAAAAATAGGTGTAATAAAAGAACCTATTAGTCCCAGCGGGTATTTCGTTAATGTAAAAAAAATCAAAATAAACAAATACATCCACATAAAATTTTCTAGGGAAAATACGGGGGGGGGGTAGAAATTAGTATCGCCTGTTTTTTTGTTGAAAGAAAGAGGGCTTTGGTAGGACAATAGTAAAAAATTAATACAATTTAATAATAACTATTAAATAGAAAAGCTGAGGTAAAAAATGGATATTAACGCCTACCCCAAGGGATGTTTTGCTTCATTCAAGCGTCACACTAATACAAAGAGAACGACTTTTGCTATGAAATTGCTGAGTGGGGCAGTTTCTGTTGCTATTGGAGCTTTTGGAGTTTCAGGGCAAGTTAGTGCTTTTCCTGGCACAGACCAATTTAAAAAAC
>UQNA01000039.1 GCA_900542195.1 uncultured Sutterella sp.
GATGAAAAGCGGATTGGAGTCCATCACATATACGACGGATTCGTGAGTCGTCGGTCTGGAAATGCCGAAGCCTTTTTCGTGGTACCACTCTCCGGCTTTTCCGTCTTCTTTGGAGTCGGCACGAAGAATCTTCTTAACGTCTTCAACACCGAACTTCTTGGTCGGCACTACGCTATAGGGGAACTCATCGGCGGAATTGAAGGTCTTTCCTGTGATTTTCTTCCAAGCGATCTGATTTCTGGAGAAATTGTATTGGGCTTCTCTCAGCTTGGCAGGCTGGTAGGCCTCACGGAAATTGAAGTCTGTCCATTGACCTTCCACGGCTGGTTTGTATTTGCCGTCTTTGATGGCTTTTTCAACTAAGCCGGGAGACACCATGACGCCGTCTTTGTCTGTGACATCGACTTTGTTCATCATGAAATTGTTCGGAATGTAGACGACTTCATTGTCTTTGACTTTGCGTGCGACCCATTTGTTGCCTTGATGAATAGCCAATTGCCATACTTCGTTAGGATCAGCAATGGTGTAAGTACGTCCATTGGAAAAGTAGCCGTATTTATCGAGCAAGTCAGTGGCAATCTTGATAGCTTCTCTAGCTGTTGTCGCTCTTTCAGCCATAATTCTTCGAATGCCGTAGCCGACTCCGCCGTCTTTAACTTTTTCTTTGTTTTCCGGGAAGATTTGAGAACAAGCATTGGAAACGATAGTTACGCCTTTTTCATTGACAAAGCCGTCCGAGAAAGAAGCTCCTGTCGGAGAAAAGGTTTGAGTCCAATAGAAGCCGAGCGTTTTTTCTGCCTGAGGAATTTCAGCGGCAGATTTTTCGAACTTAATCATCTCGCCGGCTTTGTGTGTTTGAGCCGGGACCCAATGTTGCTGAGCGATGATGCGACCGCCGTTGTCTTCGTTATGTCCGATAATCACGGTGCCGGTTTTACTAACATCTTTTCCGACGATGATAGTAGAGCAGGCGAGAGCATTGGCGCCGAAGGCAATAGCTGCTGATGCAATCGCAACTGATACTAAAGTCTTTGAAAACATAGTTCCTCCTTGAGATTTAAGTGATTTGATGGAAATTCTTTGATTTCCAATGAGCGAAGGATTCCTATTTTCTATCCTCCATTCACACGCACATCCTACCGCTTCCTGAGAAAATAAGGAAGAAAAATTCGACTCCGAGAAATATATTGCCTTTCGACCAAATATCAGATATGTCGAAAGTGGAATTGAATAGTCTAAGAATTGTTTGATTCTGGGTTTTGTCTTTTATTGGCTTGGAAATGACGAGAACAGGAAATGCTTAGAAACAAAGATGCCGGCTGAACAATCTTCAAACCGGAATTCATCATTACTTTTTACTTCACAAGAGAGGAAGAATCATTTGGTCATTCTTGATGAAGCATTTCCTTCGCATGTTCGCGGGTTACTTCCGTAATCTTCAAGCCGCCCATCATTCGGGATATTTCTTCGACTCTTTCTTCCGGAGTCAGCAAAGTAATTCGAGAAGTGGGTGCTTTGTCCTTATCAGATTGAACTTTTTCAATCCTGAAATGGTTCTCTGCGCATCCTGCAACTTGCGAAAGGTGCGTCACGCACAATACTTGTTGATGGGAACCCAGAGACTTCAGGAGTCGACCCACGGTTTCTGCGACCGCTCCGCCTATGCCGGTGTCAACTTCGTCAAAAATCAAAGTATCAACTGTTGCAGTACTGGAGTCGGTAACGGCAATCGCTAAGCTGATTCGAGCAAGTTCGCCGCCGGAAGCAACTTTAATTAAAGGACGAGGTGCAACACCTGCATGTCCCGCGACTAAAAATTCAACGGAGTCCGTTCCGCTGGGACCGGGATGTTCCGTGTCTTGCACGGAGATCTCGAATTTGCCGCCTTCCATTGCCAGCGTCTGCATGGCTTTGGTGATTTGCCTTTCCATGCTTTGCGCACCTTTTTTACGGCATTTTGAAAGTTCCGCAGCCAAGGCGTCATAGACTTCTTTCGCTTCCTTAACCTTTTGCTCCAGAGCCGTTAAATCACCAAGTTCTTCGAATTCGTGAGCTTTCTTTTTAGCTGTCAGGTATTCGTTGTAAAGTTGTTCCGGTTCCAGATGGTACTTGGAAGCCATTCTGATGTAGTCGGAAAGACGCGTATCTAATTCTGCAAATCTGGATTCGTCAAAGTCTGTGCGGGAAAGATAATGTTCAATATCGTCTGATGCAGAATCAACAATTTCTCGGGCATCTGTCAAAGCGTTGTAAATCTTTTCCAGTTTTTGATCAGTGTCGATAACATCACCGAGCCTGTCTAAGGCAGTATCAATCATACTGAGGACGCTGGAGTCTTCTTCAGTCAACAGTCCTCGGCTGCTCTGACAAGCCTCCAAAATGTCTGTCGCTCTCGACAGACGGGTATGTTCTTCATTAATCGAAGCCCATTCATTTTTGGAAGGGCCCAGGTCTTTCATATCTTCCAAGAACCAGCGGATTCTTTCCAGCCGTTCCGCATTCAAAGAAGCTTCTTCTTTGGCTTTTCTTAACTTTGCTTGGGCAGTAGAAAGTTCATCCCAAGCACGGCCTATTTCTAAGAGTTTGGGGCCGAGCTTGCAGTAGCCGTCAAGCATTTGAAGCTGGGCGCCGCGTCTTAAGAGCGATTGGTGAGCATGCTGACCATGGATAAGTACCAGCAGACTGCTCAAATCTTTGAGCTGCGCTAACGTAGAAGGATAACCGTTAATCCATGCTCGGCTTTTGCCCGAAATATCCAAAGTACGGCGAATAATTAATTCTTCTTCTCCGTTATCAAGTTCTCTGTCATCCAACCATTCTTTGATCTCCGGTGAAACGGAGAAAGAGGCCGAAAGATCGCTTTTATCGCATCCTTGACGAATGAATTCAGTGTCCGAACGAGCACCGAAAAGGAGCTGTAATGCATCTATCAAAATAGATTTTCCAGCTCCTGTTTGCCCTGTTAAGGCGGTGAACCCCATGGGAAGTTCAAGTTCTAAATGTTCGACAATTACAAAATTTCTTATATTCAGAGAGGTAATCATGACGGCGTGCGCGTGGTCGGCATCAAATTCCAGTGTAATTTTCTGTTAATTGTATCGAAGAAATTGTGAGATCTGGGATGCAAAATATGGAGCGGGTGCTCGTAAGGTTTGATGACGATTTTATCTCCGACTTTAACCTCGGTGAAGTCCTGCATGTCGTAGTAGAGGCCGGCATCTCGGATGTCAAGAATATCCAGCTCAATTAAAGATTCTTGAGCAAGAATTAAAGGACGGTTACTCAAAGTATGCGGGGCAACCGAAATCATCAGGATGCAGGGTACGGTAGGGGCAATCAGAGGGCCTCCGACGCTCAATGCATAAGCCGTAGAGCCTGTCGGAGTTGAGAAGATAATGCCGTCCGCACGCTGCGCGCTTAATTGCAGTTTGTTGACAGCAACGGAAAAATCAATCATACCTCCGGAAATTCCACGGCTGACGCAGATTTCATTTAAAGCTATTCCGGAATAAATAGTCTTTCCGTCGCGAACCTGATCGGCTTTCAAGAAAATACGCGAGTCAATGAAGTAATGACCGTCCAGGACTTCCTTGATTTCTGACTCCATGTTGTCAAAGCAGATGTCGGTAATGAATCCTAAGTGACCTGCATTGATGCCGATGACCGGAACTCGGTAAGCGACAAGTTTTCTGCAGATGCCGAGCATAGTGCCGTCTCCGCCTAAGATTACGGCTAAATCTGCGAGTTTTCCGATTTCCGGGAGCGTGTAGCCTTTTTCAAATCCTAAAACTTCGGCAGCTTCATGCTCCAGAAGAACTTCTCTTCCGGTTTTTGTAAAGATTTCAGCCAATTTTTTCATTGGTTCAACAAGAACTTTTCCTCTGCGGCTGAAAATAGCAACTTTTTTAAATTCTGTGACTTGTTCTTCTGCGGAACCGCTATTCAATACTTGCTTCAACGTATGTGCCTTTCAGTAATCCAATCGTCTTTTCAGGTGTTCTAATCTCAGTCAGTACAGAGTTTAGAGCCGGACCCTGAACAGTGGCAAGCCAGTTATCCACTTGCCAAAAAGAGAGCGATTCATGGAGAGAGGCGCAAGAGCCTTCGACCATGAGAGTGTCTTCCGGACTAATCGTCAATCTGATCGTAGGATCATTTCTCTTAAAGAGACAAATTTTTGCCGCCCACAATTGGCTGAAAGCAAGACGAGGATCAGGCTGTCTTTCAATCCAATTAAGAAAAATCGGCGGAAAACGGACTGTGCTGAGTTCTTCCCAGAAATGCGTATCTTTAAATAAAGTCAGGCAAATATTGATCGGAAGAATTGACAGGGCCAGAGCTACATATTTTTCTCTGATGTCGATGGAGCAATAGTTGTAGAAACCGCCTTCGAGGGTTAGAGAATTCGTGTAATTCTCAACAACCTTTAGAGTTCGGCCCATTGAGGGCTGAAATTGTTGAGTGACTGACTGAAGAATAAGTCTGCTCCACAAGAACGCCTTTGACTCCTCTTCCGGAAGCAGCTCTGAATATTCAACGACATCAAGGGTTAAATACTTGTGAGAGACATCTTCCGGTACCGGGACCGTATAGTCAGCAACGTAAATAATGGGCGGAGGCAGCAGAGCAGACATTTAGTGCCTAATTAAAAAATACTTCTTCTTGGATGGCTAGTCAGGGAGGCAATAGCAAAAATTACCCAAGCCGCAATCATGAATCCGCCGCTGATTGGAGTAATCAACGGGAACGGACGCCACTCAATCAGGACGAGAAGGTAAAGGCTGACGGAAAAGCCTAAAGAACCAATCAAAAGGCAAAGTCCTGCCAGATTAACGAGGCCTTCTCTGAAGTGATTCAGGCCCCAAGCAATAGCAAAAAAGCCGAGGCCGCTGATTAATTGATAAAGTACGGCATATTCAAATGCATCGATGGAGCGCTGCACCGTGACGACGTTATGCAGCCCGTGTGCCCCGTAAGCTCCGAGAGCGACTCCGGAAGCCAGCATTAAAGCACCGATGAAAGACCAAAAATGTTTCATATTACTCTCCAGCAACAGCGACGCCGATAGCATGGAAGCCGGCATCTACGTAGAGGACATCGCCGGTAATGCCGGAAGCATAGTCAGAGAGAAGGAATGCAGCAGCATTGCCGACTTCATCTATAGTGACGGTTCTCTTGAGCGGAGCAATGTGTTCCATTTCTTTGAGAAGCTTGCCGAAATCTTTAATACCGCTGGCAGCTAATGTTTTAATCGGGCCCGAAGAGATTGCGTTGGCACGAATGCCTTTGGGTCCTAAAGAAGCGGCCAAATAACGGGTAGAGGCTTCAAGAGCAGCTTTGGCAACGCCCATGGTGTTGTAGTTAGGAACGACTCTTTCACTGCCGATATAAGTTAAAGCGAGCAGGGAAGAAGAGCGGCCTTCCATCAACGGCAAGAGAGCCTTAGCCATCGCCGGGAAAGAATATGCAGAGATATCTAAGGCAATTTTGAAGGATTCTCTGGATAAACCGTCTAAGAAATCTCCTTGAATGGCTTCGCGCGGTGCAAAACCGATAGAGTGAACGGCACCGTCTATGTAACCCCATTTTTCTTTGAGGGTCGCTGCCATCTGCTCCAATTGGCTGTCTTCTGCCACATCAAGCGGAATCACGATGTCGCTGTCAAATTCTTTGGCAAATTCGGTGATTCTGTCCAAAAATCTTTCATTCTGATAAGTGAAAGCTAATTGGGCTCCTTCTCTATGGCAAGCCTTGGCAATACCGTAAGCAATTGAACGGTTTGAAAGGACGCCGGTAAGAAGAATCTTTTTGTCTTTTAATAAAGTCATAGTCGGAAAAGATAAATAAAACCAATCATTAGATATTAAGCGACTTTTGCAGTCTTGGTATGAATAGTTATTAGCACAGTCTACTTAAGTCTTAATTTTTGTCCAATAGTTAAATTGTTGGAACGCAAGTTGTTTAAGGCTTTTAACCGGTTGACCGAGATATTGGCCGAGCTTGCAATGGAAAACAGCGTATCTCCCTTTCTTACCGTATGATAAGTCTGGTTGCTCAAAGGCCGTTGAGCAACAGTCTTCTTCACGGAAGGAGGAAGTTTTTCCAGAACAACATTTCGTTTCGTCGGGGTACCTTCCTGGTTGATAGCAAGGCGCGTGCCTACAGAAAGATTATTGCTTGTAAGGTTATTCGCAGCTTTTACGGCAGAAACCGGTACTCCGAACCTCGAGGCAATGCTATAGAGAGTATCGCCTCTGCGGACAACATAAAAGCGTGAAGTATTTGAGCTTGGAGAGGCGGACTCAACCGGCTTTGACGGCTGGTGTTCAGCCATTTGACGATTTCTGATCGGTACATTGACAACCAATGTTTGACCGACCCTCAATCTTCTGGACTTCAGTTTATTGCTCTTAACGATAGCAGTCGGACTTACACCAAGACGTTTAGCAACGCGGGCCAAAGTATCGCCTTTACGGACACGGTAGGAGACTCTTCGGTAGTCCTGCGCCAAACTAAAAGTTGCGCCGATGGTATCAGAAGAAATATCTTCGGCATCCCCAATACCGATTGCACGGCTGACCAAAAGGAGAGAACCGGGCTTCACACGGCGTCCTGCAGGAATTTGGTTAGCTTCGCGCAGCTCGGCTTCGGTCATGTGAGCTTTCTGAGCAATTGCAGCTAAGCTCTCATTCGGACCTACACGGTAAGTGGTCCAGCTGGAAAGCGGTTTGCCGGAAGTACGGAAGGCTACCAAGTTCTCAACGAAGGTGTCGATTTTGTCTGAAGGCACCAGCATAGAGTGGTGGTGAGAAGCCACGATGACGGGACGGTTGAAAGAAGGATTCAGTTCCGTGAACTCCTGCTCTTTCATTCCGGCCAGATGAGCTGCCTTCTTAACATCGATATCCTGCTCTTTGAAGATCTGAATGAAAGAAGGTTCGTTATAAATAACCGGCAGCTTAATCCCGTATTTGTCGGGATTCATCACGATTTCCTTAATTGCCTGCAGTTTCGGATAGTAGTTTCTGGTTTCTGCAGGCATTTTCAGCGACATATAGTCGGTCGGTTTCCCGGCGGCTTGATTCTTTTTAATCTGGCGTCGGATATTGCCCTCACCCCAGTTGTAGGCGGCTAACGCCAACTGCCAATCTCCGAATTCGTCATACAATCTTTGCAAGTAAGTCAGTGCCGCGCCCGTGCTTTCGAGAACGTCATAACGTTCGTCCTTCCACAAAGACTGGTCTAAGTCGTAGTGGCGTCCGGTAGCCGGCATGAACTGCCACAGTCCGGCTGCCTTTGCTCGGGATTTCGCATTGGAGACGAAAGCGCTCTCTACAAACGGAAGCAATGCGATTTCAGTCGGCATTCCTCTGGCATCGACTTCTTCGATGATGTGATACAGGTACTGAGAAGAGCGGTTTGCCATTCGATGAATGTAGTCCGGCCGCTTCAAGTATTTCTGGAGATTTTCTTTAACGACAGGGTTGTCCATGTTGGGTATCTTGAACCCGTCGCGGATGCGGCTCCATACCGTATAAAAATCGTCATCTTGGGCCGCAGCGGTCTCGATAACGTCAGGTACCTTCGGCTCTTGGGCATGACAGACGGCGGCCGTCATAAAAGACAACGCAAGAAGGGTTAGCTTAAACCGGGAGAACATTCTTATTTAAATCGACTCACATTAGAATAGCGATTACTTTAATGGAAATTACGCAAAGTTTTTGAATAACCGACTAGTCAGACCAGCAGGTATGGATGCGATATACGATTTAGATAGTTTTTATCGGACATCCCTCGGCCAGTATTGCTTGGCCTGGGAACAAAACGAATTTGACAAATTGGTCTCCGACTGTTTTGGGTACAATGCCCTGCAGCTCGGCGCTTCCAGCATCGACTTCCTGCGCAATAACAGGATTGCCTTGAAGATAGCAGGGGACAGAGAGATGAGAAATCTGACTCATGTTCCTGATGAAGCCTCGGCAAGAGTGAGGTTACAACCCGAAACATTGCCGTTTGAATCTGAGTCTATTGATCTTGTTTTGCTGCCCCATACATTGGAACTAGCTGAAGATCCTCACAGTGTGCTCAGAGAAACCGCACGGGTGTTAATTCCGGGCGGAAGAGTGATTTTGACGGGCTTTAATTTAGCCAGTCTTTGGGGATTAAGAGTGGGGATGCAGAAATTCGGACTTCCACAGTTTTTGCCGGCGCGCAACTTTATGACGGTTCCCCAGATTAGAGACTGGCTGCAGCTTCTGTCTTTCAATGTAGACCGAGGAGCCTTCGGACGGTACGGTTGGTATAAAACGAATAAATGCGCTCGACACCCGGCTTGGGTAGAAAAAGCCGGTGACCGGTGGTGGCCGCAGTGCGGTTCTTTATTTGCCCTGAGCGCAGTGAAGACCGTTAACAGCGGAGTTTTTGTCGGAAAAGTATTAAAGAAGAATTATTTTTTTGCGGGAGCTAAAGCCGGCGTCAAAAGCAACAAACAGGCGGTAAAGGAATAACATGGAACAAGAAAAAGATCTGGTTGAAATTTGGACTGACGGTGCTAGTAAAGGAAACCCAGGCCCGGGAGGCTGGGGCGCTTTTTTGAAGTGGCAGGGAAAGACTCGAGTCTTTACAAAAGAGCTTTGCGGCGGCAACATCAGCTGCACCAACAACCAAATGGAATTGACGGCCCCGACGGAAGCTTTAAGGCTTTTGAAAAGGCCGTGCAAAGTTATTCTTCATACCGATTCTCAGTATGTTCAGAAAGGAATCACCATGTGGATTCACGGATGGAAAAAGAATAACTGGAGAACAAAAGCGGGAGAACCGGTAAAAAATGCGGAACTCTGGAAAGAATTAGAGAGGGAAACCCACGAACATGAAATCGAGTGGAAATGGGTCAAAGGTCATGCAGGCATTGAGGGCAATGAGATGGCAGATATGCTCGCTAACCGAGGTGTCGAAGAGGCTTTGAAAAAAGCGAGAAAATAATATTCGCCAAATTCGAATTCTCTAGTGTACAATCCTGACTTCTTCGCGCGGTTAGCTCAGGGGTAGAGCACTGCCTTCACACGGCAGGGGTCGCTGGTTCGAAACCAACACCGCGCACCAAACTTCCTTCCGTACCATCTGCCATTTTCCAAAAGTTAATACTGGATCTCGGACTGTATTTTCTGCAAAATTGTTGTTGATTCCCTGGAGAATACACGGCAAATATTTAGTTCGATAGCATAAATGACGCAAGAAGAAAATCAAAAAAGAGAGGAACGCCTCAAGACTCGAAAAAAACTTCCTGAGAAGTTGGATTTAGAAAATCCTCTCAAACTTTCTCCTGAGATGCTTCCTCCTAAAAGAATTCGCGGAAGCGTTGCGTCACGCCTGCAGATGCTTAGTATTGCTGCCGATCCGGATTATCTTCGGTTAAGCGGTGAGAGAGATTTTGAGGCGGGAGCACCGGTCGTAGCCTTCGGTGAAATCGATCCAAGCCGGCTAGGAAAGATCGATTGGATAATTTTTCCAGACGGAACCAAGTCCGCTGCTCAATATGCAGTTGTAGAGACGGATAAAGTATTAACTGCCTATGACTTGGATGGGAAGCCGGATGAGGACTATTTTTCCGAAGATGTCTCAAAGTTTCGTGTCCTAGCAGGTCATGCCAGAGTAAATGCATTGCGGTTAGCTTATCGAGAAGGTACTGCTACCAATTATCTCGAGGACTTGTATTGTGATGAGGACCATGGAATCCATAGAGGCTCGATTTCCAAAATTACAGCACCTATTCTTGTTCGAATCTTGCCGCCAAAGGAAGTGAGCGCAGAACTCTGGCGGAGGAAAATGGTTCCTGAGGCGGAACAAAGGTCAGCAGCTGAACAGGCAGAAAGTGATGCGCGGTTCATCTCATTTCAATCTATAGAGACTTATTCGGACGGTTCTCCAACGCAGGAAACTCTGATGGAATTCATCCGTAAACTTCCGGTCTATGAGCGGTCCTCTTTGATTGATGAAAGCGGCAAGCCAACTTGGTTGGTGCTCAATAGGTTCAAGTCTGCAGTTTTCGCGAAAACGTATGAGCATAAAAAATTGACGGAACTTTACTGTCAAGCTTTGGAGCCAAAAAGCCGAGTAATCATTGATGCTCTCGAGCTAACAGCCTTTAAATTGCAGAAACTTAAAGCTCTAAATAATAGAAACTGTCCTACAAATCTAATCGCAGAGGCAGCTGCGAAAGCCATTAGCATTCTCACATACAGGCAAGATTTGTCCACTTCCTTTAACTCCGAAGATTTGTTTGTTTCGCCCGACAGAGATGAGAGAGAAACCGCAATTATGAAGATTTTCCCGGACCATCTGGATAATCCTCAGGCCATTGCGGAACAGTTGAAACAGTTTCTCGAAACTTCTTAAAAAGTCTTTTGGTAAGTCTGTCGGCAACGTTCGGCTTCAATCTTTATCAAGTTGAATAATCTCTTCTAGGCAAGACTTTGAGTATCGTCAAGACGGAATGCGCTCTTTGCACAAAGCGCCGACTTTCGGCAGATCATTCCAGCAGGTCGTATAGGCTGGGCTCAGCCGTTCTCTATTCATACACCAAACTTTTTCTCCTAAACGAGAAGAGGCAAAGTGCACTGTATTTTTTCCATAGCGCGTGTTAAGCGTATCTATTATTCTGCAAATTTCTTCGCGGGGAGCTGTCTCTTGATACTCGAAAAGATCCTGGACTTGGCCTTTACGGGAGACAACTTCGCCGACATAAACACCTGCTCTCTTATAGAGACAACCTTTGCGGAAGGTTCGTCTCAACAATGCAGCCGCATAGTGAATAATCGTTTGGGTATCGGCAACTCCGTAGGGTAGGCCCAAAGACGGAAAAGCATGATGCTGTACATCCTGGGTTCGAAACGGATTGGTTTGCAAAACAATCCCAACCGTGTGAGCACAGGTTCCTTCTTTACGCAATGTGCGTCCGCACTCTTGTGCATGAAATGTAATAGCACCGAGAAGATCACTTTCATCGGAAACCAGCTCGCTGAAACTGCGGCTGCGCATAATCTGCTGACGTTTCGGCTTAATAAGTTCTAAAGGGATACATGAACTTCCTTGGAGCTCTTTAACCGTCATAGCCAACGGCAACCCGAATTCTTTACGGATTTGATCCGGATTGGTGTTCGCAAGATCAAGAGCCGTGTGGACTCCGAGCATTTTCAGCCGCGCGGCATATCTTCTGCCCACTCCCCATACTTCAGATGCCGGTTCACAAGCAAGCGCACGAAGGCGTCTTTCTTCTGAAAGGTCCAACCAGCTGCAGACACCTTTGAGTCCCGCATAGTGTTTAGCAAGATGATTGCAGTACTTAGCTAAAGTTTTAGTAGGCGCAATCCCAACACACGTTGGAATCCCTACGTCCTGTAGAACTTTGTCTTTTATTTTTCGGCCGAGGGCGGTTAGATCCGTTCCCAGCCGTTCGTGTCCGCTCATGTTGGCAAAGCATTCGTCAATGCTGTAAGGATCGATGCAGTCAACCATAGAGGCAATGGTCGACATCATGCGTCCCGATAAGTCGGCATACAGCTCGTAATTGCTCGAAAAAACTTCTACCCCTTCGTACAAGCAGAATTGCGCAATCTGAAAGAAGGGCTGACCCATCTTGATTCCGAGTTTTTTAGCTTCTTTGGAACGGGCAACCACGCAGCCGTCGTTATTGCTGAGAACAATAACGGGCCGATGGGTTAAGTCGGGTCTAAAAACTTTTTCACAGGACGCAAAGAAAGAGTTCCCGTCTACGAGCGCAAATACCGAAGACATGGCTAATTGCTTTTAATGGTGAACTTAACTACTCCGATAAACCGCCATTCTTCAAATTCTTTAGGCCGGATTGCTTTGTAAATAGGATTTGAGCTCTCGGGCAGCAGGCGCAATCCGTTTTCGTCGTTCATATAGCGTTTTACCGTGAATTCGTTATCGATGCTGACGATGACGATGTCGCCGTTCTTAGGGTCAAGCGAACGGTCTACGACCAGCAGATCTCCGTCTTCCATGCCTGCTCTGTCCATGGAGTCGCCTACTACGTGCACAAAGAATGTGGCGGCCGGATTGGCCACTAAATACTCGTTCAGATCAAGAGACTTGTCCACATAACTTTCTGCGGGAGAAGGAAAACCTGCTTGTACCCCTGATTGATAAAGGGGCAGGCGCATAGACGTTGGTTCAGCAACGGGAAGAAAGAAGGATTCAAACTGCGCCGGTTCAGATTTTTTCTCCGTTCGGGAAAGTTCACTGCGCAGCCATTTAGCGCCGCCTCTTTCTTTAAATATAGGCAAAAGTTCTTCGGTAAGACATACTGTGACGCGTCTCGTGTTACCAATACTCTTGCGTCCGGCGCCTTTTCTTGCTCCTCCCCGGGAGCCGGATATTGTTGTAGTCATAATTGATTCGATTCGATAAAGGTTGAAGTGGATTTATTGAAATAATAATACTTTTTCAAATTCAATGAACGGATCCATTTTCAATTTGGTGCCGGTATTCTTTACAGCTTCCGGCAGAGAACGCTTCCAACCAAAGCCCAAGGATGGATTTTTGAACTTCCAGAGCAGCCCCCAAGGCAGTGAGACAGAAGGCAGGAGCTTCCGGAGAAGACGTGTTCCGCAATTCCAAGCCGAAAAAAAAGCCCCGCATTTTGCGAGGCATTTTGCAAAGTTCTAATGTTCTGCTAGACGATGGTCAGCGCCAAAACAATGACGCCGATAATCAATGGAATGCAGGTACGTTTTACTAACTGCATGGGAGGAACCATTGCCAAGCCAGAGAGCACAATTACAACACCTGCAATCGGAGACATCGTACGGCCCATCTGACCGGAGATTAAGGCCATGGCACCGAGGTTAGGAATCGGCATGCCGAAGGATGCGGCGTGAGGTGTAACGGCTTCATTAAAGGCAAAAGTAGCAGCATCGCCGGAACCTGTAATTGCAGCCATGAGGAAAGGTCCGAAAGAACCGCCCCAGCGAGCGATTTCGTTTGAGCTCTTCAATACTTCGACGAAAGCATCGATCAAGCCTGTGGCTTTAAGACCGGCAGCGAAGACGCCGGCGGTAATGATGATGCCCATGACGGAGCCGTAGCCTTCACCCATTCCTTTGAAGAAGTCTTTGGTGAACTGCTGCGGATTGACCCAGGAGACAATCAAGGCAAAGATTGCACCGATAACCATGGCCTGTGCTACGCCCATTTTGATGAACGGAACATAGGAGTTGCCGAGAAGAAGAATAACTAACGGAACCAGCGGGGCAATCGCCTTAAGCGGATTAATGTGTTGAATTTCCTGAGACTGATCGGCAGTAGTGTAGTAGTCGTCCAATTCTTTTTGAGTTGGCTTGTTGTCGCGGAGAATCAAACAAACAATGGTCAAACCAACTGCACCGATAAGTACCATGCCGATAGAGTAAGGGGTGTGAAGGCTGATGAGGTCCATCATGTCCATATTGGCAATTTTGGCAACAACACTGTTATGGCTGGTTCCCGGAGAAATGTTGGAACCGAAAGTGCCCATAAGGACGGCGGCGCCGGCAGCGGCCGGACGAATACCTGCGCGAATCATGACAGGAATGAAAGTTGCACCTACAGCGGCAGCACATCCGGAAGCGGAAGGAATAGCTACATTAATGAAGGCGGTGATGATGGTAGTTGTCGGAATAAGGAGAATGCCGAGTTTGTGAAGCGGAGCGGCGAGGAACTTAACAAGGTTCTTGTCGCATCCGGTAGTCGTCACAACATAAGCAAAACCCATAGACGAACAAATAGCCATAATTAAGGATGCGTTGGCCATGCTCTTAGCAAACTGGTCAAGCGCAGCCATTGGACTCATGGCGATACAGCAGAGGAAGAGGCCGGCGGTGAAAAGCACTAAGCGGGTTTCATAACGCTTAATTAAGCAATAAACCGTGACCACGATTACAGCAATGGCAATCCATGCGGTTGGTGTCATACATATACCTTTTTGAAACAAAAAAAGAAGGCCTAAGCCAACTGGAGTACCTATTATAAGTATTACTGCTTAATCGTTGTCACTTATGTTTCATGGATGATACGTTTCTCAAGAATTGCAATAACTCGTAACCTCTTGTTACATCGAGGTAAGTAGTTGCTAACAATGTAGCTCTTGAAACGGAGAATTTTCAGACTTAACCTCTTTTGCGTTGCTGTTGTAAACTCTACATATGCAAAAAATTGGCCTGGTAAAGAGAATAAAAAGATGAAACTAGCCGAAGCATTAATAAAAAGAAAAGCTCTCGAAGAACTGCTTGTAATTCTCAAAAGACGTTTGCTTGCAAATGCTTTAGTGCAAGAAGGACACTATCCGGCTGAAGATCCCATTAAGTTAACCGAGGAGCTCAGAAGAGCAGTAGATGACTTAATGGTGTTGATCAGCCGTATTGAAACAACAAACCTGAGCGTTTCCGTGGACGGTATTTCGTTGTCGGAAATGATTACCAAAAGGGATCTTATCCTCCGAGAGGTTTTTATTCTGAGTGAGTTCTTGGATAAAACTAAATATAGATATTGTTCTTCAGAGTTGCTTCATGGACGAACGGTAAGGGTTCGGCGGATCTTTTCAGTAGCCGTAACGCCTTGTCAAAAGAAACTGGATGAGCTGTCTCACCAAGCCAGGTTGCTTGACGCAAAGATCCGAGGAGCCAACTGGAACACTGAACTACTTTAGCATTACAAATCTAAAACGAAAATCCGATGGGATTATGAATAGTGGGCGTATATCTTTAAGATGGTGCTTATAAATTAATCTTGTTTGCCAGAATTTATGAATTGCATCGAGCGCGATGGAAAATTTTCGTAGATTAGAGCCTTAAGTAAGCAGTAAACTAATAGACAATCGGAAAAATTGGTTAACAAAGAGTCCTAAAGATGAAATTAGCTGAAGCATTAATAGAAAGAAAAGATTTGCAAAGCAGGCTGAGCCGACTCAATCAACGTTTGCAGGCGAATGCTCTAGTGCAGGAAGGAGATACCCCCTTGGAGGATCCCCGGAGCCTGATTAAAATGGTAGAAGCCACGATCGAAGAATTGTCGATCTTGATAGACCGGATTAATAAAACCAACGCCGCCACTCTTATTGATGGAAAGAGCTTGTCGGAAATGATCACAAGAAGAGATCTGATGATAAGGCGAATATCCATCATGCGTGAGTTTTTGGAAAAAGCCTCAAGCAAGGTTGATAGGTACTCTCGCAATGAGATCATTATTACATCAACAGTAGACGTGAAGCCTTATCAAAAAATGGTGGATGAGCTTTCTCATGAAACACGTTTGCTGGATGCAAAAATCCAATATACCAACTGGAATACGGAATTAATGTAACATTTGATTTGTGTGTAGCGCAAAAGTCACTTGGGCGAAAACATTCGAGTAACACCCGCCAGTCCAAACGTCGGCGGTTTCCTCTGAGGATGGAAACGAACTTCTTCACAGCTCTTCTCTCTGTACGGGGGTTATTTTATGAAGAAATGCTCTTGAATCACTACCATGTTTTGACAATGACCTTTGTGCGAGGGTGGGGCGCGGGCAATCAAAAACATTCTGACAAGCAATTTTCTGTAATGCTTGTCAGGTTAATTACTATCGATACTTTCACTTAATATTTCTTCTTTTAGAATTTTATTTCTTCAAATAAACCAACTAGTTATATTGGTGTGAACAACTTCTTCCGAGTCTTAGAGTTCTTTCTTTTTATGGAAGTTCGGTTCACAATGTGGAATTAACTGTTAGAAAATATTCCATACCTCAAATCTTTAAACTTTTTTAAAACAATGGACTGGCTCGTCAATCTTTGGACTGACACCAACTCAATTGCTCATATCCTCATGGTGTATGCCTTGGTGATCAGCGTTGGGATGTTGTTAGGACAAATTAAAATTTTCGGTATCTCGCTGGGCGTGACCTTTATCCTCTTCGTAGGACTGGCTTGCGGATATGTAGGCTTTACTGTCAATCCGACGGTATTGTCATTCGTCCGAGATTTCGGACTTATTTTGTTTGTGTTTTTTATTGGGCTTCAGGTCGGACCGTCCTTTTTCTCGTCGTTTAAAAGCGGAGGACTGCAATTAAATTTACTGACCTTGCTTACGGTTATTCTCAGCTTGGTGGTCACCATCATCCTTTTCTTTATGTTCAAAGCAAAGGTCTCGTTGGCGACAATGCTTGGCGTCTATTTCGGAGCCGTAACAAATACTCCGGGTCTTGGTGCTACTCAAGAGGCACTGAAGATGATGGAATACACGGGAGAAGATATTGCAGTTGCGTATGCCTGTGCGTATCCGCTTGCCGTTGTTGCCATCATCGCCACAGCTATCGTATTAAGAATCGTATTTAGGATCGATCTGAAGGAAGAAGACAGACAATGGGAAGAAGCCCAGAAGGCTAATAACGAAGCACCAATCTTCTTCCATGCCAGGATTACCAATCCGGCCTTAGAGGGACGTACGATTCATCAAGTCAGAGACTTCGTGGGTCGACCATTTATCTGCTCCCGTGTTCTTCATAACGGCGTTATCACCTCGCCTTCCGCCGAGACCGTACTCCACACGGGAGACGTCTTAAGAATTGTCAGTGCCGAAGAAAACAAAGAGCCGGTAGTTGCTTTTTGCGGTAAGGAAGATAAGGAAATCGATTTGGTATTGGAATCTTCTCCGATTACTTCGAGAACCATCCGCATCACAAAACCAAAAGTAAACGGTTTGACCGTTCACGACTTGCATTTGAGCAAGTATGACGGCGTCAACATCACAAGAATTTTCCGTGCCGGTTTAACTCTTTTCCCTTACAACAATTTGCATCTGCAGCTCGGAGACCGCGTCTACTGCGTCGGTCCGGAAAGGGCAGTAGCACGTTTGGCCGAAACTTTGGGCAACCAAGAAAAGAAACTTTATCACCCGAATCTCGTGTCCATTTTCTTAGGCATTGTTGTCGGGATCATTTTCGGAAGTCTTCCTATCGCCATTCCCGGTTTGCCTGTGCCATTAAAGCTAGGTTTGGCAGGAGGCCCTCTTATTATTGCTATTTTGCTGGCTTATTATGGTCCGAACCTGCGTCTGATTACATACACGACCGAGTCTGCAAATCTTATGCTTAGAGAGCTGGGTATTGCATTATTCCTTGCCAGTGTCGGATTAAATGCCGGAAAACCTTTCGTTGAAGCGTTGGGCAACGGGGAAGGCGTCTTGTATGCATTCTTGGGCTTGTTTATTACGATTATTCCTTTGCTGATCGTCGGTACCATTGCTCGTAAGAAGTACAAGATGAACTACCATGCCATGATCGGTATGATGGCTGGGGCGACAACTGATCCTCCGACTCTGGCCTATGCAGGAACTTTGTCTGAGAAGAACAGTTCCGTCATCGCTTATTCCACTGTTTATCCTCTGGCGATGTTCCTCAGAATCTTGTCAGGCCAGTTCGTTCTTCTGATCCTCTGGCAGTATGTCTGACAATCAAAGTTTTAAGATTTAAAATAATGGGCTTGACCGAAAGGCTAAGCCCTTTCTTTTACATAAAAATAACTTAGGAAAATTATGTTTAAAAAAGTTCGTACAAGAATTGCACCGAGCCCTACCGGGATGATGCACTTGGGTACAGCACGTACAGCCATTTATTGTTGGGCCGTTGCCCGCCATTTCGGCGGTGAATTCCTTTTAAGAATCGAGGATACTGACCAAGAGCGTTCCACTCCGGAGGCTACTCAGGTCATTCTTGATGCGATGAAATGGCTCAATCTGGATTACGACAACGCCGGTCATGTGACTTATCAGATGAACCGTCTAGGCCGTTATAAAGAAGTTGTCGATCAGCTCATGGAAAAAGGTTTGGCATATAAATGCTACGCCACAAAAGAAGAGCTGGAACAGATGAGAGAAGACCAAAAGGCCAGAGGTGAAAAGCCTCGCTACGACGGCCGCTGGCGTCCTGAAAACTGCGTCGGTAAACCAATTCCTGAAGGCGTTACTCCGGTCATCCGCTTCAGAAATCCGGATGAAGGAACCGTAACATGGAATGACGGCGTCTACGGTCCAATCGCCATCAACAATTCCGAGTTGGACGACCTCGTTATTATGCGCGGTGACGGCATCCCAACCTACAACTTCGCTGTAGTTGTTGACGATATGGATATGGAAATCAGCCATGTTATCCGCGGTGCCGACCATATTAACAACACTCCTCGTCAGATTAACCTTTACAAGGCTATCGGCGGAGAGATTCCGACATTTGCTCACTTGCCTTTAATTCACGGCGAAGACGGCCAGAAGCTTTCTAAGCGTCACGGCACTGTCAGCGTTTTGGCTTATGAAGAATTGGGCTTCTTACCGGAAGCAATCTTCAACTACTTGGCACGTTTGGGCTGGGCCCACGGCGATGCTGAAAAATTCAGCCGCGAGCAACTTGCCGAATGGTTCAAGCTGGAAGACTGCAGCCGCTCCGCAGCTCAGTTCAACATGGATAAGCTGCGCTGGCTCAACCATGAATACATCAAAGAAGCTGATGACGAACGTTTAGCTAAGCTTATCGAACCGCGTTTGCAAGCTAAGGGTGCTGATTTAAGCAGAAACCTGGATTTAGTCGGCATCGTTGCATTGCTCAAAGAACGTGAAGCCACTTTAGCCGAACTGGCTGAAGGCGCCATGCTCTTCTACCGTGACAATCCTGTTGACTTAACCGTGCTCGACGAATGCATCAAAGATGCTGCAACCAGCCAAGAAGCTTGCCGCTTGTTCTTAGAACGCAGCAAAGACATGGAATGGAAGAGAGAAGACATCAATACTTTAATTCGTTCAATCATGAAAGAATTAAAAATTAAGATGCCTCACATCGCAATTCCTTTGAGAGTTTTAGTCACCGGAGAAAAACATACTCCGTCTATTGATGCAACCTTAGAACTCTTTGGAAAAGAAAGAGTTAGAGGTAAATTAGAAGAAGGTTTGACCAACTGGATCAACCACACAAAATAATTTTGTTACATTTTAATTGCTGATTTTTTAGCAATTGCCTTGACGAGGAGAAAAATTTCCCATAAAATTCGCTCCTCGTTGTTTGGGGGTATAGCTCAGCTGGGAGAGCGCTTGCATGGCATGCAAGAGGTCAGCGGTTCGATCCCGCTTACCTCCACCAACAGAAAAGTCCTTGACGCTATCGTCTAGAGGCCTAGGACACGACCCTTTCACGGTCGGTACCGGGGTTCGAATCCCCGTAGCGTCGCCACTTCTCTTAAATAATCATTCTTCTTTGTATCGGATTCGGTCTACAATCCTCTTGTAATTTTATTCCCGAGGCTTGTTATGACTATTGAATATACCGGTTCTATCAAAGGCTCCGTCCGTAAGCACACTGACGACTCTCTCAAAGCTACTTTCGATCATGCTTACTGTGTTATTCCTAATCCAGGCGGAGCACCGATTGTCAGCGAATTATCCGCACTTCCTCCTATCGAAGGCCTGTACCCTGTCGTTCTCTTCATGCACGGCAGTTCCGGCGTAAATGAACAAACAAGACTCTTAGGCAACTGGCTTGCCGATTCTCTAGGCGTTGCCATGGTTGTGCCAGACTCCATGCAGCTCGCAGACCGCATTACTTATTCTTCTCCGATTCCTCCGGAAGACTATGAAGATATTCATGCCATGCGACTCCAAGAGCTTGAATACGCCATGGCTCATATTTTTGATCTGCCGTTTAACGACGGACGCGTATTTATTGCCGGTACAAGCGAAGGCGGCGTCTGCGTTGCTCGTTATGAAACACGCGAAGAATATCCTGAAGACGCCAGAATGATTTTCTCTTGGTCATGCGAAGACAATTATCACGTTAAAGCACACGGCACAAATATTCCTGATTACATGCCGGTTTTGAACATTATGAGCGCGGCAGATAAGTTCTTCAGTCAGAAGAACTCTTATTTGAACAATCCTAACGCTCAAGGACACGCAGGAAAAGCTTTAGAGAACAATCCTAATGCAAGAATTCTTTTGTTGCCGACAGCGCCGCATACGCTCTTTAATTTGCCTGTTGCACGCACTGCAATCAAGAACTTTATTGATGAAGTGTTGAAGTATTAATTTCGGATTTGAACTGCCTAAAGGTAAATTAAGTTTTTTACTTCAAGCCTCCTTGGTGAAGAATCGAGGAGGTTAGTTTTTACTTGGATATTTTTCAAACGGTGGTACCCAGGGCTTTTTGCCATCCCAGAGTCAAATTGAAAACGAATTGGTTTCAGATCGCCGAATAAAAGAGAAAGAAAACAGCCGCTGAAATCTATGAAGAATTCAGCGGCTGCAACTTAAAGGAAAGCTAGATTAGCCGAACAGCAAGCTGACGACAATCAGCATAGTGATATAACCGACTACGCAAGGAATCCAAGTACGTCTTACAACTTGGAGCGGATTTACTTGTGCGAAGCCTGCCACGATAATGATGACGCCGGCAACCGGAGAAATAGCGCGGAGCATTTCGGAAGCAGTGTGCATCATGAGCATGATGGCAATACCGTCGGAGTTAAGATGTTCCGCAACGCTCGGAATAACGTGTGCCAAGCTTGTGAAAGCAGCAACGCCGGAACCTGTCAATACAGTAACCAAACCGATGATGGCAGAAAGTACAACACCTGTACCTGTGACGCCCAAACCGCAGTTCTTAGCAACGTCGATGAGGTATGTAATCAAACCGACGTTCTGTAAGCCCTTAGCGAAGAAGGCAGCAACGAAGATAAGGCCGACAGTACTTGTCAGGATGGAGCCCATGCCTTTGAACATTGCAAAGGAGAGGTCGAAAGACTTCTTAGCGTCTCTTCTGTAAACGAGGTCAATCAAGAAGCAGACGAACCAAGACAGGAACATGGCAGTGGCAACGTTCATGGTAATTGTCTTGTAGACCATCTTGTTGAAGATCAACAAGAGGACAAGCGGGAGAATCGGCATGAAAGCGTAAATAAGAGGAGTCTTTTCAATTTCTTTTCTCTTGGCTTCCAATTCAGCAAGATCTGCTACAACGCCTTTATCACCGTCTTTCTTATCGTAGTAACGCTGAACGATAACATGAGTGAGGGCCATTACGAGAACAACCGGAGCAGCCATCGTGAGCTGATAGGAAACTAAGTAATGAACGGGGTCAAGATGAACCAATTCGGCAGCCATCACGGCAACCCCGGAAGCCGGAGCATAACCCACGCACAGGACGCTGGCAACGACTGCGGCAGCGGCTAACGGCGAGCATCCGACACTGATAATCAACGGATAGACAGTAACGATTAACAGCATTGCCAAGCCGGCGGCAGAGGTGATAACCAAGCCTAAGCAGTGACCGAGAATAAAGACGAATGCCAAAATCAAGTACGGATTCTTAAGCAAGGAAATCGGTTTTGCGCAAACCGTTACGAAACGGTCGGAAGCGCCGGTAACCTGCATGTAAGAAGCGAAACCGCCGGAAACTAAGATGATGAAGCCGACACCGGCGATTTGTGTACGGCTAATGGCACGGAACAGTTCAAATAAATCAAAACCTAAGAGGCCGGTAGGAGTGGCGTTCTTAGGAAGAAAATCAGAAGTGCCGTTGAAGAGAGCCAAAACATTCAAAAGGAAACCGGCCAAAAACAGGACCATGTTTACCTGATATTTTTTGATGATGGCCCATCCGGTAAGAAATACGATGGCTACTGCTAGCCAAAGAGAAATAGTCTGCATAGAATCTCCCGTGGGACGTGTAATAATTTGTAATACATTTTAGAACTTATCACACAAAAAACCTTAAATTGGCGAGTCTCTAAAGTATTTCTCGGGTTATTCCTTAATGGCTACTTAAATTTTTGTTCTTGTCGTTTTGTGACAATGGTCGCGGCAAGCCCTGCTATAAGAATCAATACCATTCCTACGATGGTGTATAGGCCAGGGATATTGTTGAATACAACGATGCTGATGAGTTCAGAGAATGGAATAGCAGAAAAGCCCAGGCAGGAGACTAAAAGCATATTGCCGCCAACCCAAGCTCGTGTTGCAGAAATGAGTCCTAACGTGGCAAATCCTCCCATCGCCATCAAACAAAGAAGGGACTTGGTATCCGGAATATGGAAGCCGTCTTCGAAGATGAATACGCCGAAAAACGTTGCCAACGTGCAGAACAACGCAAAGTAGAAAACAATACGCCAGGATGGTTCTCCTTCCCTGCCGAGTCTTCTTACTTGCCAATAAATAGCTAAATCAAGACAGGCCACACATAAGCAGAGGAGGGCCGGAATTAGGTCTCCGTCGCGGAAAGACGGCTGCAGAATTGTTACGACTCCCGTAAAGCCTAAAACAATGGACCAAATGGCACCCCAAGGAATCGGCAGCTTACGGATAAGAGAGAGGATGATGAAGTTGGCTGACAGAAATAAAGAAGTTGTGTATGTCAGCGTAATGTTGGTTCCGAGAGGAAGTTTTCCTAGAGTAAAGAACCAAATGGCAACTGAAGCAAAGCCAAGAGAGTCTCGAATAAGATGACCTTTAATCTTAGTAGTTTTGAGTGAATAGCCGTTCCAGAGGACAACTGCATAAATGGAGACAAGGGTAAATAGAGAGCGGTAAAAAACCAGCTCCAACGGCCCGAAAGTCGCATTGCAGAATTTAACGAAAGCCGCCATAGTCGAGAATGACGCGGCGGCTGCTAATGCCCAGAACGACTGAATCAGCATAAGAGACTTTGCTCAGTATTTGGAAAGAGGTTTCTGATTAGGATTTGGTCTTGGACAATACTTGATCAATGGCAGAAATGACTTCATTGACTTCCGGCCACTGGCCTTTTTTGCCGACAATCATATTCAAATCGCTCCACGGACTTGTTCTGTCAGTGTCAGTTACGCCGACAATGGTAATTTGCGGCGCATGAACGGCAGAAGCAATGTGGCTGACCCCGGAGTCGTTAGCAATGACGATAGAAGCACGGGAGCATAAAGCGGCAAAATTGCCCAAAGAGGTTGGTTCATAAATAATGGCATCAGGAGCGGCGAGCTTAACGGCATCAATTTCGTCCTTTGCCGGGAAAACGACCGGAGTCAACCCTCTTTCTTTTAAGGGAGCGACCAATTCGTTGAAGTGCTTCCAGTATTTTTCTTTACCTTCATGCCGACCCTTTGCTATAGGAGCCAGGATGGCAAATTTTTCAGGTAAGTTGATTTTAGAGATTAGGTTCCTGGCGCCGGCCTCATTTCTCTGGGCCAGTTTCATATTTAATCTTTTCGGAAGCTTGTCGTAAGCCGGTTTTACACCCCAAGCCTCTAATGCTTTGTAGGCCACATTCCAAAATCTTTCTACTTCGTGCATTCTCGGAGGTTTCGGAATGGCATGTTCAAGAAGAATCGAACGTCCGTCGGTGCCGTAGCCCGTGCATTTAATGCCTGCTGCCGTAAAGAGGAGGGCCGAACCTAAAGAGTTAGGCAGAAGAAGTCCTTTCGGGTTTTTAACGGAAGCAGCCAGTTCTTTAATACGGCGGATATCTTCAAGAAGATTGCCTTCAATCGGATCAAAACGGCGTAATGTTCCTTCGAATAATTCTCCCACGAAGGGCTTGCCAACGAGACAGAGATCGAAGCCTGAAGCTTCCAGAAGGTCCAAAGCGGGCATAGACATACAGGCATCGCCAATATGATTGGGAAGGCGAACGAATAATTTGGACATACTTTTGTTTCTATAGCTGTGTAATTTGCTTAGTGTAATCAATTTAGAATAATACTTTTAATTTGTCTTTCAGAGGAAGCCTTGGACACGACAAAATTCCAGAAAGAGCCTTTACGGCGACTGTTTTCCTATCTGCCCCCATATAAGTGGCTTATTGGAGCGGCGTTGATTTCCATGATCGTCTCGGCCTCGACCTCTCCCTTGATGGCGATGCTTTTAGGAAAACTGACAGACTTAGGCTTCTACGAAAAGAACGGTTTGGTAGCCATTTGGGCTCCGTTGGCACTGATCGGTATTTCTGTTCTTCACGGTGCAGGTCAGTTCGGCAGCAACTATCTTCTGCAAAAAGTTTCTCAGTCCGTCCTGCTGCAAGTGCGTACGGAGATGTTTGAGAAAATGATTCATTGGCCCGATGAGACCGTTCAGAAAGAATCTTCAGGCCGAGTCATTTCGAGATACGTCAATGAAGCAAGCCAAGCTCTGAGCAGTGCTTCTGAAGTTCTGACTGTAATGATTCGCGACTCTCTGCAGGTTATCGGTTTGTTGTTCCTGCTTCTTTGGCATAACTGGCAGCTGACGGCTGTAACTTTGGTGGTCGGACCTTTCCTTATTCTTATTCTTAAAGCCGTCAGCACAAGAATGAAGAAACTTCAGACTACAAACCAGCAGACTTTCGGTGTCATGATTTCTCTTCTGACGGAAATTTATCAGGCCGAGAGACTGGTTAAGATTTATAACGCTTACAAGTTCGAAGAAGAAAGATTTTCTCACGTAAACCGAATGCTCAAGGGTTTAGCCATTAAGAGTAAGGTTGTTCAAAGTCTTGGTACACCGCTGACGCAAATTGTGAGCATGATTGGTGTGGCCGTGGTGGTATTCGTCGCTCTTATTCAGGCTCAGCAGAACATGCTTAGCTTCTCTGAGTTCGTTACTTATATTTCCGCTATGCTCTTAATGCTTCCTGCTATTAAGAAGCTTGCCAACTTGAACGGCAATATTGCCAGAATGTCTGCAGCGGCAGCCAGCTTGTATGAAATGATGGACATTCCGACTGAAAAGGATCCCGGAGACAGAGAAATCGGCAGAATTAAGGGCGATGTAGAGTTTAAGAACATTTCTTATAAGTATCCGAGCGCCGAGCAGCCGTCTTTGACTAACTTTAATCTCAAAGTTAAAGCAGGCCAGATGGTTGCCCTCGTAGGTGCTTCCGGGGCCGGTAAGACAACGGTGATTAACCTTATCCCACGCTTTTTGGTTCCGAACAGCGGAGAAATTCTTTTTGACGGCATATCTCAAAATCAGCTGACATTAAAGAGCATCAGAGACCAGATTGCCTTGGTAACGCAAGACGTCGTTTTATTTGACGATACGATTGCTGCCAACATTGCTTATGGGGCAGGAGAAAACGCAACCGAGGAGCAGATTATTCAGGCTGCAAAAGCTGCTTATCTGATGCCTTTGATTGAAAGTCTTCCCGAAGGGGTGAACACGGTTATCGGCGAAAGAGGTTCTAAATTGTCCGGCGGACAAAAACAGAGAGTCTCCATTGCCAGAGCTTTATTGAAGAACGCACCGATTCTGTTGTTAGACGAAGCTACCAGTGCGTTGGATACAGAAAGCGAAAAATATATTCAGGCTTCTTTGGAAGAGCTTCAGCAAGGCCGTACAAGCTTTGTTGTGGCTCACCGTCTTTCCACAATTGTTAACGCAGATATGATTGTTGTTTTGGACAACGGTGCGATTGTTGAGTGCGGTACGCATTTCGAACTTTTAGAGAAGGGCGGACATTATGCTCATCTCTATAACATTCAATTCAATGACAAATCAGCTCATGAGGCTAAGGAAGCCAGCGCTCATGACGCTTCAGCAAAGTCCAGCGATTAATTTCCGTGCTTTGTTTTAATTGGCGAAAGCTGCTTCGGCGGCTTTCGCCATTTCCTCAGACGGACAATGCCGTTCATGTAACGGAATGAAAATTCCGTAATGCGGAATTGCAGCTACGTAAATTGAAAATTTTTTCTTCTAAAATTCAAGAATTCTTGTTTTTTTGTGTATAAATACTGAAGTTGGTTTCATTAAGTTTCATTTAGCAGAGAAACTTAATTGAATTTGTTGCTTCATCTTAAATCAGGAGCTCCTATGGAGAATACGACACAAATGGGAACCTTTTCGAGAAATTCGAAAAGATTCGCCCTTATATTTGCGCCGCTTCTTGCCCTGTTGTTGTACTTCGTGTTGCCTGACTCCTACGTTGACGGAGCAGGTAAGGTAGTCACAATTACCCATTCAGCAAAAGCATGTTTAGCCATTCTCTTGTGGATGGCTCTTTGGTGGTTTACCGAAACAGTTCCTATTGCGGTAACGGCTCTTCTGCCAATCATTCTTTATCCATTGTGCGACGTTACCACACTGGCTAAAACTTTAATTCCTTATGCTTCCGACACTATCTACCTCTTCTTAGGCGGTTTCCTGTTGGGCCTGCCCCACACGGCCACTTACTTCGGGCAGCA
>UQNA01000040.1 GCA_900542195.1 uncultured Sutterella sp.
TTCGTCATCAACAACGAGGTGCGAACTATAAATACCTTTTTTGAGCTTGTCAAACGCTTCAATTAAATTTTTTTATGTTAAAAGGACTAAAATAGATAAATTGTGCGTTTTTTCAAGCCGTTACGATGAATGTAAAAAAGTGAAAAAAAGACTGCAGGTCTTGCAGTCTCTTTTCTTATTATTTCTTTCTAGTTATTTTCTAGAGGCACCCCAAACGTCTCCCCAGGACCCTGTCAATGCACCCTTAGCATAGTCGACAACCCTGTTTTCAAAGAAGTTTGTATGGGTTACGCCTAACATAGCATCCACCCATGGAAGAGGATTGTGGGGATGCGCAAAAATTGCTTTCATCCCCATGGCTGTTAGCCTTCTATCTGCAATATAACGAATGTATCCCTTAACTTCTTGAGGAGTTAAGTTCTGCTTAGACATATCATTGACATCAAAAGCCAAGTCAATAAATCTGTCTTCTAGTTCAACCATTTTTTCAGCGATTTCATAAATTCTGCGCTTCAAACGATCATTCCAGAGATGGGGTTCCTCAATGAGATACTCTCTGAAGAGGCGGATCATGCTTTCAGTATGAAGAGTTTCGTCATTAATTGACCAAGCGATAATCTGCCCCATTCCTCTCATTGTTCCGTTGCGTGTGAAATTCAACAGCATCACAAAGCTGGAAAAGAGCTGCATACCTTCAGTGAAGGCCGAAAAAGCCGCCATTTTTACTGCAATACTTTCTTCTTCGTCATCAGCAAGTCCGTGGAAGAAGTCATGTTTGTCCGCCATGGCTTCATATTCCAAGAATTCGTTATAGACAGTTTCGGGCATCCCGATGGTTTCAATCAAATGCGAGTAAGCAGCGATATGCACGGCTTCTCTAGCAGCAAAGCTTGAAAGCATCATACGGATTTCCGGACAGGGGAAGAACGGAAGATAGGTCTTTACGTATGCGGAGCTAACGTCGATATCGCCTTGGGTAAAGAAGCGGAAAACTTTTGTCAGAAAGTCCCTTTCATCCTCTGTCAAAACGTTTTTCCAATCTTTTACGTCTTCAATCATTGGGACTTCTGTCCAGAGCCAGTGCATTTGTTCACTGGCAACGAAAGCGTCATAAGCCCAAGGATAAGAAAACGGTTTATAAAAATTTCTTGAATTTGTGAGAGTACTTGTTTTTGTTGTCATTTCTTATCTCTTATCCTTCACAAGCTAAACAGAAAGAGTCATTCATAAGAGTCTTCATGTCAATCTCTTCTTCTAAACGACGGCGTTCGATCTTTTCTCCGACTTTATCTGCTTTACGGAGTTTGTCGCTTCTGCAGTAGTACAAACTCTTCAAGCCGTTTTTCCATGCCAAATAGTGGCAGGCATGCAAATATGCAATGGAAACGTCAGCAGGAAAGAATAAATTTAAAGATTGTCCTTGATCGATGTAATTCTGACGGTCAGCCGCAAGGTCAATCAACCATCTTTGGTCGATCTCTTGAGCTGTCTTAAATACGTCCCTGATCTCCTGAGGAAGTGCTTCAAGATGCTGGACAGAACCGTCATGGTTGATGATGTTGCTCCATACTTCTTCAGTATTCAAGCCGTACTCGTCCAGGACTCTTTCCAACATTCTATTCTTAATAATGTGCGCCCCTGAAAGGGTGTCCTGACGATAAATATTGGCTCTCATCGGTTCAATAGAAGGAGATGTAGCCTGCATGATCAAACTTGAGCTAGCATTCGGGGCGACTGCCATCCAGTGAGAAAATCTTCTTTCAATTCCTGCATCTTTTGCATCCGGACAAGCCCCTCTGAGTTCGCAGAGAATCTTGTCTCCCTTTTCGCATTCATTATGAATATGGCTGAATACTTTGTTATTGATAACTTTAGCCAAGACAGATTCGAGAGGAATTTTTTTGGATTGGAGATAAGCATGAAAACCTAGAGCACCGATGCCAATTGATCTTTCTCTAAGAGCCGAATATCTAGCTCGTTCAATGTGATCGGGGGCATGATCAATGAAATATTGAAGAACATTATCCAAAAATTCCATTACGTCAGGGATAAATTGTTCATTTTTTGCCCACTCGTCGTAATACTCGATATTTAAAGAGCTCAAACAGCAAACAGCCGTTCTCTTCTCATTAGTCGGCAAAAAGATTTCGGTACAGAGATTAGAGCCATGAATCTTTAAGTTTTTATCTGCAAGCCAAGACGGAAGCGCACGGTTTGCGGCATCGATAAACACAATGTACGGTTCTCCGGTTTGCATCCTCAATTCTAGAAGTCGCTGCCATAAATCTCTTGCGGACACGACTTCGACTACTCTTTGGCTGTTAGGATCTTTCAATTCCCAAGAATCATCAGCATCCGGATCCTCCATACTCTTTTCAATCAAGCGCATGAATTTGTCTGAAATGCAGACCCCATGGTGCAGATTTAATGTTCTGATATTTTGGTCACCCGTCGGTTTTCTCATTTCTAAGAATTGAACGATGTCGGGATGATCCATAGAAAGGAAGGCTGCATAAGAACCTCTGCGAGTTCTGCCCTGACGGTAAGCCAAACAAGCTGCGTCATAAATTTTCAAATGAGGCATTACACCGACAGACTTATCGTCGGCACTTCTAATATCAATATGGATACCCACTCCGCCACCGAGCATTGAAAGCCAGTTAACTTCAGAAAGCGTGTTTACAAGACCTTCTGCAGTATCCGGCATATAAACCTCAAAACAGCTGATTGGGAGCCCTTTTTTGCTTCTGCCGAATGACAGGATTGGTGTAGAAAAAGAAAGCCAATGTTTAGAAGCGTAATCGTAGATTCTCTGGGCATGAGCAGGATTAGAAGCGAAAGCCTCGGAAACATAAGCGAATCTTTCCTGAGGACTGACCTCTTCGTCACGCATATAGCTTTCCTTAAGTCTCTTGTAGGATATTCCCTTTATCAGCTCATCTCTTGAGAGATCCAGATTCAGCGGCATTTATGTCAGTTCCTTTTAGCTTATAAATTAGTTCTTGAATTTCGGGATTCTACCTAAGTTAAGTTAGGCGGAACAAAAAAGGAGGCGAGTTTAAACGAATTGCAAAAACAGCGTTTGGCTCGTGTCTGCATTTTTCTTTATTCTCGATTGAGGAAAAACAAGTGAATCTAGAGGACAACGTATTTGCCCAAAGGTGTAAATATTTTTAAATTTGTGATTTCTCATAGAAAAGATGAATATTGTTTTGGATCGATAAGTTTCTTTTGAAACATTCATTTTTCTAAAGCAAACTTTTGAGCCGCAAGAGGAAATTCTTTTTTGCGTAAAATACCTCTTACACTGTCTAACTCAGCCTTCTACATAACTTATGACTTTTTCTTCCTCCTCTAAACCAACTCACAACTCAGAGGCTGGGTTGCAAAGACTAACAGGCTTAGTAGAAAGAGTTACCTTTCATAGCGAAGAATCCGGCTACTGCGTAATCAAAATCAAAGTTAAAGGCGAAAGAGAACTAGCGACTGTTGTTGGTCATACTCCGGCAGTCTCCCCGGGTGAATTCGTTTCATGCTCCGGCGACTGGATTTATAACCGGGAATACGGAAGACAGTTTCAATCTGTGTTCCTCAATGTTTACCCTCCCGCTACAAAACAAGGTATTGAAAAGTACCTCGGCTCAGGAATGGTGAAAGGAATCGGGCCAACCTATGCCTCTAGGTTAGTAAAGCAGTTCGGAGAAAAAGTTTTTGACATCATCGAACAGAATCCGGAGCGGTTAAAAGAAGTTGAAGGAATCGGACCTAAGAGATTCAAAGCAATAGTCTCTGGCTGGGCTGATCAGAAAATCATACGCAACATTATGATTTTTCTGCATAGCCATAAAGTCTCAACGGCAAAATCCGTCAGAATTTTTAAAAAATATGGTGAAAATGCCGTATCCATCATTACGCAAAATCCTTATATCTTGGCAAAAGATATCAAAGGAATAGGTTTTCGCTCTGCCGATACGATTGCTTTGAATATGGGGATTCAAAAAGATTCGATTTTGAGAGCGAGGGCCGGCATTTCTTACGTTCTTTCAGAAGCTTCTTCTAATCTCGGTCATGCTTGCCTTCCCAAAGACGAGCTAATTAAGATGGCAAATGAACTTCTGGAGATGCCTGAGCAAACAATCTGCGATGCAATTGAAAAAGAAGTAGAAGAGAATTCTTTGGTATCTGACGATTATCCTCAGTCCGAATGTCTTTATCTCCCTTCCCTTTTTTATTCAGAGGTTGGAATTGCCTCCAGTATAAGAAGGCTTAGTCAAAGTTGTGTTAATTGGCCGGATATTGATCCGGATAAAGCCATTGCTTGGGTAGAAAAAAAACTCAATATAAATCTTGCGCAGAGTCAGAAAGAAGCTGCCGGTAAAGCGCTTAACTCCAAGCTAATGGTCATCACGGGAGGGCCCGGCGTCGGTAAAACAACTTTAGTCAATTCTATTCTTCGAATTTTGTCTGCCAAAAAGGTAAAAATCATTCTCTGCGCACCGACAGGACGAGCCGCCAAGAGAATGTCAGAAACTACCGGCTGCAAGGCAAAGACTATTCATCGGCTGTTAGAAATTTCTCCAGAGACGGGAAAATTTCAAAGAAACCGGGAAAAGCCGTTGGACTGTGATCTTTTAGTTATCGATGAATGTTCAATGGTTGATTTATCTTTAGCCAACAGTTTGCTCCAAGCGGTTCCCGATCATGCATCTGTAATTTTTGTCGGAGATGTCAACCAACTCCCTTCAGTTGGGCCCGGAACCTTTCTTTCAGATTTAATTGAATGCGGACAAATAACGGTAATCAGATTAACAGAAGTGTTTCGGCAGGCAGCAGATTCATGGATTATTAGAGCGGCTCATCAAATTAATAAAGGATACTTCCCGCCTCTTCCTCAAAAAGGTCAAAAAGGAGATTTCTATTTCATTGCCAAAGAAACGCCCGAAGAAATCGTCTCCACTATAGTTTCTTTGGTTCAGCAGCGGCTGCCGAGAACCTTCGGTTTCGATCCGATAAAGGATATTCAAGTTTTGTGCCCTATGAATCGGAGTCTCACCGGAGCAAGAAGTATGAATGAACTTCTTCAATCTGCGCTCAATCCTTCTTCGGATAATGCCATCACAAAGTTCGGGATCACTTTCGATCTGAATGACAAAGTCATGCAGATTGAAAATAATTACGACAAGGATGTCTTCAACGGCGATATCGGCTTTATCAATGGAATCGACAAAGAGGAAGAAACTGTACTGGTGAGTTTTGATGGTCGAGATGTTATTTATTCCTTCGATGAACTTGATGAACTGGTGCTTTGTTATGCCACGACCATTCATAAATCCCAAGGAAGTGAATATCCTGTCGTAATTATTCCGATCTCCACTCAGCAATTTATGATGCTTAAACGCAACCTTGTCTATACAGGAGTAACGCGAGGGAAGAAACTTGTTGTTGTGGTAGGTCAGAAAAAAGCTTTATTTATGGCAATCAAAGACAACCGTTCACTTAAACGGTGGAGCGGGTTAAAGATGCGCTTAGAAAAATAAACATTTCTTAACATTATTTAGAAATTCTTTTAAATTTATATAAAAAATAATAAGTTACTTTAAATTAAAAGCTGATAGAATTCCTCCTTTAGTCTTGTTTCTTAAGCTTTAACTTGCAAGCTTAAAAAATCAGTGCTAATATTCGCACCAGCTTAAGACAAGCACTCGACATTTGCTGCGGGGTGGAGCAGTCTGGTAGCTCGTCGGGCTCATAACCCGAAGGTCGTAGGTTCAAATCCTGCCCCCGCTACCAATTTCAATAGCAAATGTACATCACTGAACCGCGAAGGCCGTTCAGTTTTATTTTATCTACTTTAAATCACCCTCCTTCTCTTTTATCTTATCCGTTTTGAGAAAAGCCCCCAAGAGATTGCTATAAAGTCTCGCCTTTCCCGTCTTAAATTAAGAATCCTATAAGCCTGAGTAATCACTATATAATTCATCGCTTACTAATTGATAAATAAAATAAAAACGAGTAGTTACATGTCCTTAGCCTCACTTCAAAAACAATTTAATAAGACATTTTTAGCCTACGGAAAACCCCTTTTCGGATTTTCGTTTGTGTCGGCCTTCTCATTGTTCTTGTTCAAAACGTCAGCCTTTTAACTTTATGTGCAGGCGTCTGTCTATTTTTGTTTGCCATGATGCTGCTCCAGGAGAGTTTCAAGATCCTTTCCGGCGGTGTTTTGGATGTCTTCTTAGATAAAGTTGCTAATACGAATTACAAGTCGTTCTTATTTGGTTTTACAGTCAGTTCGTTAGTACAGTCAAGCGGGTTGGCTACCGTTATTGCGATTTCTTTTTTGAGTGCTGGATTAATGGCGTTACAGTCCGGCATCGCTATGGTCTACGGTATCAATCTGTCTACCGCCGGCTCTGCCTGGCTTGTGGGTTACTTCGGTTTAAAGACAAAGATTTCTTTATATGCCATGCCCCTGATTATCTTCGGTATGGGATTTTTTATTAGTAAAAATAAGAAAATTAAAGGTTTCGGGCTCTTTCTCTTATCTCTCGGCCTTCTGTTTTTGGGCATTTCTTATATGAAAGAGGGTTTTGAGAATTTCAAAGACACCTTTGACATCTCTCAATTTCAGATGGAAGGTCTGGCAGGGCTTCTTCTCTATACCTTGATCGGCTTCGGCGTCACCGTTATTACTCAATCTTCTCATGCAACCTTAACTTTGGCGTTAGCGGCCTTAGCCGTCGGCCAAGTCTCTTATGAAAACGCTATCGGGGTGGCCATCGGCGCAAACGTTGGATCTACTATCATGGCCGTTATCGGATCTATCAATTCCAATATCGAAGGAAAGAAGATTACGGTAACTCATGTCTTTTTTAACTGCTTTGCAGCTCTAATGGCTATTGTGTTCTTCAAACTGTATTTAATTGCAGTTGATTATCTTTGTGCTTGGGTAGGAATCGCTGAAGATGATTACGTATTAAAACTCGCAATGTTTACAACGCTGTTCAATGTTATAGGCGTAATCGTTCTTTACCCATTTATTTCTCAGATGGCGAACTTCCTTAACAAGTATGTTAAGCCGTCAGAGAGTAAAGATGACGAAGTCAAACCAATGTTCCTTAGTGATGAAGTCTTACAGTTTAGTGACAGTGCTCTTCAGTCTTTGACATTAGAAAGTATTCGTCTCTTAGAAGGTACGCTGGGTTTAATCGCTAAAGTGATTAGTTTCCAGCCGGAAGATGTTCAGTCTCAAGAAGAGATCCCAACGGTTCTTTCTCAAAGGAATCAGCCGAATGACTTTGAATTTGATGCGGCATATCACAAAGAATTTAAAGGCTTGTACTCAAGCATTATTGAATTTGCAGTAAGAGCAGGTTATGAGGCTTCCACCCCGGAAAGAAATACTATCTTTATGGATATCAGACGGGCAAATCTTTATATGGCCTCGGCTGTTAAAGAAGCCAGTCAGCTTCAAACTAATATTAATAAATTCGGTTTCTCGAACAACGGCTACATTCGTGCAGAATATGCGGCTATTCGCAGAAATCTGCTGAGACTTCTGCGTAATGTCCATTCCATTACTCAAGCTACGACAATGGAAGAAATTGATCAGATTCAGCGTGAAATTTTAGAAAACAGCGAAAAATTCGATGTTGTTTCTTCAAGCTCTTTGGATACCTTAATCCGTAACCACTGTATTTCAGATTCTGTTGCTACTTCGATCATGAATGACAACGCAATCTCCCGTAATTTGGCTAAAAACTTATATGATGTTATTGAGTTGCTATTTAAGACTAACCCGGTAGCATTGGGAGAGTAAGGCCATAAAAAATGAGTGAAGAACCTGAATTAAAGTTTTGTTCCGCGTGCGGTGCTCCTCTGGAAATCAAAATTCCGGAGGGAGACACGAAGGAAAGGTCCGTCTGCACCAAGTGCGGCAAAATTCATTACGAAAATCCTCATAATATTGTGGGAACAGTTCCTGTCCATGACGGAAAAGTCCTCTTGTGCCGCCGGGCAATTGATCCTTGTTTCGGAAAATGGAATCTGCCTGCCGGCCACCAAGAAATGAAGGAAGGCACGATGGCCGGAGCTCTCCGTGAAACAAAAGAGGAAGCGGGAGCAGACCTAACAAACGTGCGCCCTTTTATGCTTTTAGATGTTCCTTTTGCTTCGGGAACACATATTTATTTCATTGGGGATGTTGTCAATCCTGACTGCAAACCGGGTCCGGAAACTTTAGAACAAAGATTCTTTTCCGAAGAAGAGATTCCCTGGGACAAAATAGCCTTTAATTCCGTTAAAAGAGCTTTGAGATGTTATTTCTCCGATCTCAAGAAAGGCTCCATCGGATTTCATTACGAAATCAAAGAAAAACCGGGGAAAGAATAATTGAAATTCGACCGAACAAATCTTTTTACTTTTGAGCCCGGAGAAGCTTTTCCCGAACTTCCGTTGGGTTTCGGGCTGCCGGATGAAATCGTCTGCGTAATTCGCCGTCTGGATTGGAAAAGACTGCCAATCGCATACTCTCAAGGGATTTTTCCTTGGTATGAGGAAGGGCAGCCTGTGTTCTGGTGGATGACAGATCCTCGAATGGTTTTACAAACTAAAAACTTTAAAGTCAGCCATTCTCTCCGGAAAAGGCTCAAGAGAGCCCTTCAATTTAAATATGAAGATAAAGAAATTATTTTGAGGCTTGATTCGTGCACGAAAAAAGTTATTGAATCTTGTGCTCAGCCAAGAAAAGGTCAGGATGGGACTTGGATCACGGAAGAAATCCTGCAAAGCTATCTAGCTCTTGCCGAGCGCGATTTAGTTCATTCCGTAGAAGTACTGATCGATCAAGAACTAATGGGAGGACTTTACGGCGTTAGTCTCGGCAGAATGTTCTACGGGGAGTCTATGTTCTCTAAAGAAAGCGATCTTTCCAAAATTGCTCTTTCTCTTTTAGTGAGTATTTGTATGAAGGAAGATATTCCTTGGATTGATTGTCAGCAGGAAACCTCGCATTTAAAAAGTCTGGGAGCCTTCCCTATTCCTCTTTCAGAATTTAAGCAGCATCTCAAAGAATATTGTTCTTTTCCGCCCGTCAATTGGGATGCTTATCGCGGTGTTCCATTAAACGATCTTTTGGAGGAGGACCTATGAGCGATATTTCTCAAGAAAATAAAGATCTTCCTGAATGTCTTGCTCCCGAGTGGCTCGGCTCAACAGGAGAATTTTCCTGCAGCTATGACAAAAGCAGAACGGAATGCCTTCTCGTTGCTATTCCTTCTCCCGGCACGAGAATCGGAAAACAATGCGCCACTCTTCTTTCCTCCTTCGGATTCCGAAGAAGCGGCGTAAATCTTTATCGCCCGCATTGTCCCGGCTGCGACAAATGTATATCCGTCAGGCTTAAGGTTGACGACTTTAAACCAAACCGGACATTTAATAAGTGTCTTAAGAAAAATGCAGATCTTTCTATGACGAATACAGAGCCGGTAAATACAGCTGAATATCTTCAACTTTTACAAACTTATCTTTCAGTTCGCCACAAGAGTGACGAAGAAGAGGAAGAGACGACGAAAGACGATTTTCAGAAATATTATGTAAATACCGTCGGAGAAACTGAGTTTTTTGAATACCGAGACAAATCAGGGAAACTCGTGATGGTTTCCATCACAGATATCTTCTCGGACGGACTCTCAGCAGTTTATACATTTTATGATCCGGCTGAGATGAAACGATCACCCGGCACCTATGCCATTCTTCGTCAAATCGAAGAAACGAAAAAGAGAGGCCTGCCCTATTTATACTTAGGGTTTTGGATTGATGATGTTCCTAACATGAGTTACAAAACAAAATTCCAACCCTTGGAAGTTTTTGTACAGGAACAATGGAAAGAATTTCAAGATTACAACGATAGTTATTTAAATCAGGAAAAGGAAGAATATGAACTCCCTCTATAAACTGGCGAAGACAGCCCTTTTCAGATTTACTCCTGAACAAGCGCACCACATTATTATGTCCAATCTGGACTGGATTACACAGCTTGGAGTTCACAAGCTCGTAACTCGTCCGGTTCCGGAAGACCCTATTAACGTCATGGGATTAAGATTTCCTAACTGTGTTGGACTTGCCGCCGGTATGGATAAAGACGGAGAACATGTGACAGCTTTCGGAGCCTTGGGGTTCGGAAGCGTTGAGATTGGTACCGTAACACCGAAAGGACAACCCGGTAATCCGAAACCAAGATGCTTCCGCCTTGTCGAGGACGATGCCATTCTTAACAGAATGGGGTTTAATAACGTCGGCGCTATCCAGGTTGCAAAGAACCTGCAGAGCGCCCGCGCTTTCCGTAACCGCGGCGGAATTTTAGGTGTCAATATCGGTAAAAACAAAGTAACTCCTAACGACTTAGCTATTGACGATTACATGAAATGTATGGATCGCCTATATATGTCCGGAGATTACATCGCTATCAATATTTCCTCTCCGAATACTCCGAATTTGCGAGATTTGCAGGCCGAGGAAGAACTGAATAAGCTTTTAGCCGCGATTGCCTCTAAGAGAAAAGAACTCCAGGCCGCTAATAAAGATCATTACATCCCTATCGCTGTAAAACTTGCTCCGGATCTTTCTGATGATGGGATTAGGAAAGCTTTAGACGTGATTGTAGAGAACGGAATGGACGGCGTTATCTGCACCAACACCACTATTTCCAGAGAAGCTATCCTTGGTCATCCGCTGGAAAAAGAACCGGGTGGTTTGTCCGGTCGTCCTCTGATGGAAAGATCTACAGAAGTAACGCGTCTGGCATCCGAGCATCTCAAAGGTGCTCTTCCGATTATTGCCAGCGGCGGCGTAATGAGCGCCTCGGATGCCGTTGAAAAAATGGAAGCGGGAGCTTCAATCGTCCAGCTCTACACCGGATTCATTTTTGAAGGTCCGGAGTTAGTGGCCGATTGCGTTCAGGCAATTGCTCAATGGAGAGCTAACCATCAAACATCATGCCCAGTATCCGAACCTTCATCGCCATCCCCTGCCCCATAGAGGTCCAGGAAAGGCTGGCTAAATTCGGAGAGAAGATTGCCGAAGTAAATCCTAAGGCTCGTCTGATTTCGCCGTTTAACTACCATATTACTTTGGCGTATATCGGTGAAACAGACACCTCTAGGGTCAATGAAATTAAAGATCTTCTTTCTTTTAAGTGGAAAGCTGAGAGTTTCTGGGAAATTAACCGGCTTGGTGCATTCTCGACACACAAGATCGTTTATGCCGCCGGTCCTTTCTCTCCTTTTATTGAAGCCTTGGGTGAAAAAGTTAGAAGACTTCTTCGTCAAAACGGTTTTTCATTTGATGACAAACCTCTTCGGCCTCATATTTCTTTGGCTAGAAAAGCGACCGTTCCTCCGGAAATCAGCTTTGAGCCTATTTACATGGCAATAGAAAAACCGGAACTTTTTCAGTCCGGCATCAAAATTAATAATAAACTGACTTACATTAAACTTTAATCCGGAAAAAGTCATGGATATCGTAACCCGCCCTGGATTTTGGAATATTCCCGTATGGGCCATTATCGCCATTTATGTTCTTGGTCTGACCGCCTGCGTCATTTGCGGGTTGGGCATCTATAAGTCTTATCTTCTATGGAAGGCAGGCAAGCCGTTTGCAGTAGATCCTGAAACTAAGAGACGCTGGGGTTTTATTAAAACCGAAGCTCTGAGACAAAAGAGAATTACACGCAAACCTCTCGGAAGCTGGCTTCATTTCTGGATTTTCTGGGGCTTTGTCTTTTTATTCTTCGGCACCGTCATTGCAGTTTTAGACTGGGATATCGGGAAATTAATATTCGGTCAGCAATTCCTAGCCGGTGGAACTTACTATTTCTACAAGTTTGTTCTTGATATTGCCGGTGTAGTCTGCCTAATCGGTCTCGGAATGGCCTTCTACCGCCGTTTTATTAAAGGCGGCAAACAATTTGAAAAGTCAGGCCGTTTTCTGATGATCTTAGGATCTTTGGCACTTATTATCATCACTGGATACATTGTAGAGGCACTCCGTTTGGCTGCTGAAAAACCCGAATATGCGGTCTATTCTCCTGTCGGGAACTTCCTTGCTACCGTCTTTTATTCCGGCATGAGCCAAGAACAGCTGCATTCGCAGCATTTCATTCTTTGGTTCTTCCACGGCATTATCGCTTTAATCTTTGTTGCCTTGATTCCCAGCACCTACTTTGCTCATATGTATAAGTCTCCGACGAGTATTTATTGGCAAAAAACAAAACCGAGAGGCAATATTCCAAGAATTGCAGAAATCGAAGAACAGGAAAGCTTCGGAATTTCCAAATTCAATCAATTTAATTGGCTCTTCCGCTTAAATTTTGATGCCTGTACCGAATGCGGACGCTGCACAGCGGTTTGTCCTGTCAACCGTGCCGGCGGACCTTTGGATCCCCGCGAAATAATACTTTCGCTTAAAAAGACAATGCACGGGGATTACAAGACAATCGATGAACCACTTATTGGAAACGCCGTTTCTAAGGATGCTTTATTGGCCTGTACAACTTGCGGGGCATGTGTTGAACAATGTCCTTCAAGGATTGAAATCGGCGGTGCAATTATGCAGATGAGACGTTCCATTGCAATGGAAGAAGGTCATTTTGCACCGGGCGTTGCCAAGACTCTTCAGAATATTTCCAGCGTCGGCAATCCCTGGGGACTGGATCCGGATGAAAGATTCAAATGGGCTGAAGGCCTTGACGTTCCCTTTGCTAAGGAAGGAGAACACTATGACCTGCTCTATTGGGTTGGTTGTTCCGCTTCTTATGACAAACGCAATCAGAAGATTGCCAAAGCCATGATCAAGATTCTGAAAGCATCCGGTTTAAGTTTTGCCGTCATGCAAGAAGAATCCTGCAACGCTGAGTTAGCTAGAAGGGTCGGCGAAGAGTATCTGTTTGAATGTCAGACTTTGATGAACATAGAAAATCTAAGAAAGTACACATTCAGCAGAATTGTTGCGCACTGCCCTCACTGCTTCAACACCTTGAAGAACGACTTCCCGGATTATGAAGGCGGGAAATTCAATGTTATCTCTCATGTAAGATTTATTGCAGAACAGCTTGATGCTGGCCGTCTGCCTTTAGTTAACGACGGAACGGAAGAAACATTCGCTATTCATGACGCCTGCTATTTGGCCCGCTACAACCAAATTATTAACGCGCCTAGATTCATTATCGATAAGATTAAGAATCTTGATTACGTTAATCCGAAGGAATGGGGCTGCAATACTACATGCTGCGGTGCCGGCGGCGGTCAGTTCTGGAGCGAAAACGATAAGGGCGAAAGACTTAACGTCATTAGACTCAAAGCCATTGTGAACGATACGGGAGCGAAAAATATCGCTACTTCATGTCCTTTCTGTCTATCCATGTTTGATTCCGCAAAATCTCAAGATACTTCACTATCTGAAATTCAATTGTCAGATATTGCAGAAATAGTTGCAAAACATATAAAATAATTCCACGGCCGTGCTCGGACACGGCCTTTTTACGGAAGACAGTAATCAATATGGAAAACAACTCCAGCAAAGCGAATATTCAGGTATTAGACCGAGCAAGCTGCATTCTGCGTGTTTTAACTCAACACTCAGAGCCGGTAAATCTAAAAGTTATCGCTGAGGAAACGAATCTTCATATCTCGACCTGTCACCGTATCATCACCGACTTAGTGAAGTTGCGTTTCGTTGAAAAGGGCCTCACCTCCGGAACGTACCGTCTCGGCTTGCGTCTTCTTCAGCTCGGCAATCTGGTCAGAGAAAGAATGTCCGTTCGTGAAAAAGCCAGAAACTCTATGGTCAAACTTCACAATTTGACTAAACAGACGGTTAATCTTTCTATTCGTCAAGGCGACTCTATCGTCTACATTGACAGAATCATGCGTGAAAGACCGGGAATTCAAGTAGTCAGAACCATTGGAGCTACAGCTCCATTACATACAACGAGTTCCGGCAAGCTCTTTTTGGCGGAAGACGGATTTGAGAAAATCCGCGGCTACGCTCTTAGAACTAATCTGGAAAAGAACACACCCAAATCAATTGGGGACATTGATACGCTCCTAGCTGAAGTATCTCGAGTAAAAGCTCTGGGTTTTGCTCACGATGTTGAAGAGCTAGAGACCGGCGTTCACTGTATTGCCGCCGGTATTCGAGATGACTCCGGAAAGCTCGTCGCCTGCCTTTCTATCTCTTCGCCGGTAAGTCAAATGCAGGACGTCTGGATTAGCGAACTGAAACATTGTGCAGACGATATTTCCGAACACCTTGGGTTTGTGGCAACACCCGGTGAATTGTACGTTCGCCCTGATTTCAAGTAATACGGAACCGATATTTGTAATTTTCTCCTCTTAATAGAGGCGAGCCCATATCGAACAAAACATTCGGGTAACTACCAACTCCTTCTTATAATTCATTCACCAATTATTAAGGAGGACGTTATGTCAATTTCTCGTAGAACTATCCTTTCAGGCATTGCCGCCAGTGGTTTATTAGCACCGGTAGTTGCCTCTGCCGCCGGTGCAGATCCTGCTCCGGCCCAAGCCCCTGCAGCCGCACAGAAAGATAAGAAGATTCTTTTTGTTTTGACTAGCTGCAATAAAATTCCTGAAACCGGCAATCCTACAGGTTATTTTTATTCCGAAGTCAGCCATCCCTGGAAAGTTTTAACGGATGCCGGATATGAAATTGATTTTGTCACTCCAAAGGGCGGCGAACCAACAGCAGAAGGTTTTGATCCGAAGGATCCCGTCAATATGGAATTTAAGAATAATGCACAGTATCAAGCCAAATTAGCCAATACGCTTAAACCAGCCGACGTTGTTCCTTCCGATTACTGCGGCATGTATTACGCGGGCGGCCACGGTGCCATGTGGGATTTACCGAATAATCCTGAACTGCAAAATATTTGCGGGACCATTTACACCAATGGAGGCGTCATTGGTGCTGTGTGCCATGGCCCAGCCGGTTTAGTTAACGTGAAACTTCCTAACGGCCAGTATTTGGTCTCCGGCAAGAACGTAAATTGCTTCACAAATTCTGAAGAAGATGCAGTGGGCATGAGCAATGTTGTCCCATTTGCTCTTGAAACCGCCATTCGCGACAGAGGCGGTATTTTCCAGAGATCCGATAACTTCCAATCTCACGTTGTCACAAATGATCGGTTGGTAACAGGCCAGAATCCTGCTTCTGCAGCCTGCGTAGGCTACGGAATGTTGTCCTGTATGTAATTGAGTTTATTGAAGCTTGGACTACTCCGCATCCAAGTTTTTAATGATAAGCGCCTCATTGTAAGGTTTGTTGTGTGGGGCGCTTTTTTCGAGCTATTGAAAAAGAATTCGGTTGGAACTCAGAAGCTAGATTGAGTTCAGAAGTAATGGTCTTGGAACTCTCCTACCCTTATTTTTTTCTACTCAAGTTCTGGTTAGAAGTTCTTGCAGTATTACACTTCTTAAATTTCTTCTGAAGCCATGCAATATATACCGACGAAGTCCTTTGTCTAGGCACCGGGTAGAATATTTCTTTTAACAGTCCATGCTTATCTATTCCTTCGTAAGGATCCGGTACAACAGCTCGAGTCAATGCGGTATTTGGAAAACTATACGATTTTGTCGTTGGTATACCGGATAATCTTTCCAGGATTCATTGTGTCGTGAAGCTGGTCACTCTTCTATTAACTCGTGAACTTGAATATTTCTACCTGCATTCATATCTTTGAGTGCTCTTTTTAAGTGACGAATGTTACTTTCTGAATAAAATGGATCGGCCGTTGGACGGAATGGCAAGCCGTTATCTCGCACCATTTGATGGAGAAATAATCGCACGGCGCCAGTTAAATCAAGACCCATACTTTCTGCAATTTTTCGGGCTTTATATTCCAGATTATCGTCAATTCTTATTTTAAGGTGTGCCATGCTGTCTTCCCGGTCTCTCTAGCCGTTGAATTAAGTTTCGAAATCTATTATTTATTCTGTAATTATAGATTCCTCCTCCTTTGGGTAATTTCTTCCGATTTTTTATTATGCCTTTAGCTTTTTTCCTTGCACAGGATTGATAGATACAAGGAGATCTCATCTACTTCTTTGGATCTGGCCCAAAATATAATCACAAACAGAGAAAGTATGGAGGCCAGGAAAATTGAGTAAGAATTTGGAAATTTTTTTCCCTTTATTGAAGGTATCTTTCTTCTCTTCTTAAGAGTACATGATAATCCCTAAGAAGTCCTCCCACACATCCTTGGCAACAGTCCGCAAATTATAGACATCAATAAAGAGAAGCTGATTTCTGGCAAATGCTTGTTTGCATAGCTTTATCCAAATTCTTTTTGCTTAAAAATCATCAATCCGGAGCTAACTAAGCTTTTACATCAGATCATTAGAAGGGAGCACTGTTATTGAAATATCCTTTAGTGTCCAATGTACTTAACTTAAAAAGAGATACGCTGTTAGCCTTCGTCTCTGTTAAGCGATAGATTCTCATTCGAAATTTACTTTTTATTATGTGTTCATATTGACGCTGTCTTCCGTACTTTTCCCTAGTGACAACGGATGAAAGAAAAATAATAATTTTCTCATATCCCAAATCACACTAACCCCAATCCATTACTCAATAAAGGAGTAACTAAATATGCTTTCAAGGAGAGACTTCTTAAAAGCAGGTACAGCTGTAGGTTTACCTTGCTCACCTCTCGCTTCAGCAGTCGCTCAAGCACTTCCCGAAATCGAATCAAGTTCTTGGTGCGCCTGTGTCATTAATTGCGGACAACGCTGTCCTGTTCGCTGCTTCACAAAAAAAGGCCAAGTTATCAGAATCGAAACTGATAACTCTTTGCCTGACGCAACACCTTCTCCAAGACAACTTCGCGCCTGCCAGCGCGGACGCTCCATGAGAGAAAGAATCTATTCGGAAGATCGCCTCAAATATCCGATGAAACGCGTCGGTGAAAGAGGAGAAGGAAAATTCGAAAGAATCTCTTGGGATGAAGCCGTTAAAACAATTGCTGATAACTGGAAGAGAATCCGCGATCAATACGGTAATGATGCGATTTATTGGCAGTATTGCTCCGGCCAACAATCTATTGTCAGCTCCCGCAGAGCTTGGCAGCGTCTGATGAATTTAATGGGCGGATTCTTAAAGTATTACGGTTCTTACTCTAATGCTCAGCTCAGCGAAGCTCTTCCCTATCTGTTAGGTGGACGTCCCGCTTCTATGCCGTCCGAAGTTGCTAACTCTAATCTTTACGTATTGTTCGGCAATAATCCTTCTTCTACAAGACCTTCCGGCGGAGGTAAAGGCTATCAAATCGATATGGCCGTTACTAAACATATGCCGAAGGTTATTGTTATTGATCCGGCCTTTACGGATACCGCAGCTACTAAGGCAGACCAATGGATTCCAATCCGTCCTGGAACAGATGCCGCTTTAGTTGCTGCTCTCGCCTATCAATGGATTAACAAGAATCAGGTTGATCAGGACTTCTTGGATAAATATTGCGTCGGATATGACGAAAAAACGCTTCCGGCTTCTGCTCCGAAGAACTCCGATTACAAGTCCTACATCCTTGGAAACGGACCTGACAAACAGCCTAAGACTCCTGAATGGGCATCCAAGATTACCGGTATCCCTGTCAAGACTATTGTGGATTTAGCTGAAGAAATGGCTTCAACAAAACCGCTCTTCGTCTCTCAGGGATGGGGTCCTCAGCGTCAAGCAAATGGTGAGCATACCTGCCGTGCCATTTCTATGGTCCCAATCCTCTTAGGACAAATCGGTCTGCCGGGCACAAACGCCGGTGAACACGAAGGCAATACTCCGTTCCCTGCCGTGTATCTGCCTCGGCAAGAACCCGGTCAAAGCCACTATTCCGGTTTATATGTGGACTGACGCCATTTTGAGAGGCAAGGAAATGTCCCGCACCACTGACGGTGTTAAGGGCGTTGAAAAACTTTCTCAGAATATCAAGATGATCATTAACTCCGGCGGCAACACCATGATTAACCAGCATGGCGACTGCAACTGGACAGATAAAGTTCTGAGAAACGAAAAAGACTTGGAATTCTTAGTTGTCTGCGACAACATGATGACTCCAAGCTGCCGTTATGCAGATATTCTTCTTCCGGATACTTTGGGACCTGAAACCGTTGATATGGCTTGCCAAGGCGGCAGCCACGGCGATGTAGCATGCATGCTCGCAATCCAGAAAGCTGTTGATCTGCAGTTTGAACAAAAACCTTCCTGGGAAATCTGTCGTCTGATTGCAAAAGAACTCGATTTGGAAGACGCCTATACCGAAGGAAAATCTCAAGAAGATTGGGTACGCTGGTGCTATAACGAAACCCGTAAGAAAGTACCTGAACTTCCTGAATTCGATGTGTTCTGGAAAGACGGTATGGCTAAAGTCTGGAACAGAAGAAAAGACACTATCGCTCTTGAAGCATTCCGCAAGGATCCGGTTGCTAATAAGATCAAGACTCCTTCCGGCAAGATCGAAATCTATTCCGAAGCCCTTGCCAATAGAGTTAAAGACTGGACGCTGCCTGAAGGCGATATCATTTCTCCGATTCCTGTTTTCTACAGCACTTGGGATATGCCGGGAGATCCTCTGGAGAAGAAATATCCGCTCCAGTGTTTCGGCTATCACGGTCACGGAAGAATTCACTCTACCTTCCACAATCTCCCGAGACTTAGAGATGTTCATCCTGACAGCGTCATCATGAATACTCTTGATGCTGAGGCCAGAGGCATTAAAGACGGAGATAAAGTCTATATCTTTAACGACAGAGGAACCGTTCTTCTTCCTGCCAGAGTCACTCCGCGCATTATGCCGGGCGTCTGCACTATCCCGCAGGGCGCTTGGTTCAAGCCGGAAACGATCAACGGACAAGTTGTTGACGTCGGCGGATGTATTAATACATTGACCAACCACCGTCCGAGCTCTTTGGCTAAGGGCAACGCTCAGCACAACATCCTTGTTGAAATTCGCAAAGCTTAATAACGGGAGAACAAAATGGCACAAAAAGGATTTTTTATTGACCTGTCCCGTTGCACAGGCTGCAGAACCTGCACAATTGCATGCGCGGACCTTAAGAACACACCTATCGGACTTTACAACCGCACGGTAAATGAATACGAAGGCGGCGGATGGAAAAAAGACAAAGACGGTCTCTGGTCTCCGGAAAAAGTTTTTGCCTACTATCTTTCATTGGGATGCAATCAATGCTCAGACCCGGCTTGCGTGAAAGTTTGTCCTACTAAAGCACACTACAAGCGTGCTGAGGACGGCATCGTTCTCGTCGATCTTAACAAGTGCATTGGATGCGGAGCTTGCGCCGCTGCTTGCCCGTACGGTGCTCCTAAACTTAATCAAAAAGCCCATAAGATTCAAAAATGCGATGCTTGCGTAGACAGAACCTCTATCGGTTTGCAGCCGGTTTGTGTTGAAGCCTGCGTAGACAGAGCTATTGAATTCGGTGATATTGAAGAGTTAAGAAAGAAACACGGCACTCTTGCTTCCGTCGCTCCTCTTCCTGATCCGGCCAAAACAAAACCGAATCTTGTTATTAAAGCTGGCAAAACAGCTCAAGAAACCGGATTTGAAGGTGGCTCGGTTCATAAATTCTAATTAGTCCGCAAATGGATAGAGCCGGGACTTCCCGGCTCTATATAATTAATTAAAAAGAAAAATTATTTAGCAGCTTCGGCTTCTGCTTCGCTTTCTTCCTCAAATTTCTTTTCTTCTTCCGCTTTACCAAGACGGTGCATGCAGTATTTGACGATACTTCCGGCCATTACCGCATTACTGTCAAACACTTTTCCAAGATGATCTGTCATTGCTCTAACGGCAATTTCATCATCTGAAGTCATAATCACTGCTTCAATTTTGTGATTCAGAATCTTAGCGGTCTCAATCACTTTTCTTCTCAGAATATCATCTCTGAAATTCAGAATGACCATAGCCGCGTCCTGAACATGGGCCTGAATGAGAATTGCCGGATCAATGGCATCTCCGCACACTGCTTTAAATCCATTTTCACGAAGATCTTCAACGATATTGCGGTCTTTTTCAACAATGACAAACGGAACCTTTCTCTCGGACAAATCCTTCGCAATGTGTTCGCATACCTTGTTATATCCGACAAGAACCATATGACCTCTTAGATACTTGGATTCTTCTTCATCAGGCATGACGGAAAGCGGATCAGACTTAGCATCCAGAACACGTGCGTACTTCCAGCGCTTCTTCATTAAGTTTCTCAGAGGTTCAACCAAGGCAAATGCGACCGGGTTAAATGCAATAGAAATAATGGCTCCAGCCAATACTAAGCTCATACCCTCTTGAGGCAAAAGTCCGAGACTGACTCCAAGTCCGGCGAGAATAAAGGAGAATTCACCGATCTGAGCCAACGAGGCCGCTACGGTCAGTGCAGTATGCAGCGGGTAACGGAAAAGCATTACCAATCCGAAAGCTACCAAAGATTTTCCAAGAATAATAATGGCCAGAACAGCTAATAAATGAAGCGGTTTATCGACCAAAATCATCGGGTCAAACATCATACCCACACCGACAAAGAAGATGACGGAGAACGCATCTCTCAGCGGCAATGACTCCATGGCTGCCCGATGAGCATATTTAGACTCCCTCATCACCATACCGGAGAAGAAAGCACCCAAAGCAAAGGAGACGGAAAAGACTTCGGAGGCACCGTAGGCAATTCCGATGGCCACTGCTAGTACGCACAAAGTAAAGAGTTCGCGCGAACCGGTTTTTGCGACCTGCCAGAGAAGCCATGGAAGAACCCTTTTCCCTACCACTAGCATCAGGAAAATAAACAAAGCAACGCGGCCGACGGTCCATGCAATGATTTCCCACAATGGAGTAGCAGATTCAACAGACTGAACTGCTTCGGCACCAAGCATTGGAGCAAGCGGTGGCAAAAGCACCAAAATTAAAACCGTCATGATATCTTCGACGACGAGCCAACCTACCGCTATCTGTCCGTCATGACTTTCTAATATTCCTTTCGTCTCTAAAGCTTTCAAGAGCACTACAGTTGAAGCGCAGGAAAGACATAAGCCGAAAACCAAAGACTGACCGTATGTCCATCCCCAATAATGAGCAACCAGCAAACCAAGGCCTGTAGCCAAGCCCATTTGTGCGACAGCCCCCGGGACGGCAATATATTTGACTCTCATTAAATCGGATAATGAAAAATGCAAGCCTACGCCGAACATCAGCAGCATCACGCCGATTTCCGAGAGCTGAGAAGCAATATTGATATCTGCAACAAAGCCGGGAGTGGCCGGAGAAACGATTACCCCGGCTAAAAGATAGCCTACTAATGCCGGAATCTTGAATTTTTCAGCGATAAAGCCAAAAACGAGAGCTATTCCAAAACCGGCGGCTAATGTCGAGATTAGAGTGAAACTATGTTCCATTACTTTATTTTTCCATGCTGTCAGTGGGTTTATTCGAAGAGTGCATCAATCTTTCATGCTGAGTAGACTTTTCAACGGTTCTTTCTTCGTCCGCTACTAAATCATCAAGCATATCTTTCGCCTTCTCTTCTGCCTCTTCTTCTTTTCTCTTGGAGTGTCCTCCGGAGCTGTATTTCGTAAATGAATAAATAGAGTATTGGGCAATCCTCAACGCTAAAGCCGTTGAAGCTTGAACCACAATTCCAAGGTTTTCGGATCTTAAATGATCTGCTTCCGTATCTGTCACGGCACGAATAATGATCTCGATATCAGGATTTAAAATTTTCGCTGCGGCAATAGCCTTACGGCTTTCTAATTCATCAGAGATAGTTAAGACCAATTGAGCAGAGTTTTGAACGTGAGCCTGTAAAAGCGTCGCCGGATCAGTGCAGTCCCCTTGAATAGCAACAAGGCCTTGTTTTCTTAGTGTGCTAATAACATCATCTTGTTTATCTACAACGACAAACGGTATTTTTTGTTTTGTCAAAATTTCACAGACTTTTCTTCCGATAGAGGAATATCCGACAATGACAACGTGACGGAGAAGTTTTTTGCTTTCAACTTCATCGGGCATTGTGGATTGAGGATCTAAACGAGCCGCCGCCGTCCTAGCGAAACGGAAATGTTTGCACAGCAATTCTGCCACCGGTCTGGCCACGGAAAAAGAAATGGGATTGAGCGCAATAGTTAAAATGGCAGCCGCCAACACTAAATTCATTCCTTCTTTAGTCAGCAGCCCTAACGACACTCCTAACGTTCCGAGGATGAAAGAAAATTCACCAATCTGACCTAGGCAGCATGCCAGCGTGACTGCCGTATGAAGCGGATAGCGGAACAGAAGGACGGTTCCGAATGCAATCAATGGGTTAACAATAAGAATTAAGAAGAGAATTCCCAATAAATAGAATGGATGCTCAAGAATTGCTGACGGGTCAAACAACATGCCGACACCGACAAAGAAGATGACAGAGAAGGCATCGCGCAGCGGTAATGATTCAACGGCAGCTCTGTGGGCGTATTGAGATTCTCTCATCACCATTCCGGCAAAGAAGGCTCCCAAGGCAAAAGAAACGCTGAATATTTCGGAAGCTCCGTAGGCAATTCCGATTGCAACTGCTAAAACACACAAAGTAAATAATTCGCGGGAACCGGTCTTGGCGACTTGCCATAAGAGCCATGGAAGAACCCGTTTGCCGATGACAAGCATCAAGATGATAAAAGCGGCAACGCGGGCTACGGTTTCCACGATTAACCGCCAAAGGGGAAGATCGGAAGTTGCGCTGTGTCCTCCCAATAAAGAAGCCAAGGGAGGAAGAAGAACGAGCATCAGCACCGTCACCATGTCCTGCACGACAAGCCAGCCGACAGCCACTCTCCCGTCAAAACCTTCAAGAAGGCTTCGAGCTTCCAAAGCTTTGAGAACAACGACGGTAGAAGCGCAGCTCAAGCACATCCCGAGGATAACGCATTGTCCGATTGGCCAACCCCAAAGGTGCGCCATCATAATTGCACAAAAGGCCGAGAGTGCCATTTGGCATACGGCCCCGGGGACGACTAGTTTTTTAACTTTGAGAAGATCCGAGAGTGAGAAGTTAAGACCTACCCCGAACATCAGGAGCATCACACCAAGCTCTGAAAGCTGCTCGGCTAAACCAAGGTCAACATTAAAACCGTAAAGATTCGGAGAAACAATAATGCCGGCAACCAGGTAGCCGACGAGAGCGGGGAATTTGAGTTTTTCTGCAATAAACCCCAAAATTAGTGCAACTCCGAAAGCAATTGCTACAGTTGATATTAGAGTAATGCTATTATCCATTTTTACGGGTTTACCCTTCTAATTAAAGACCCACCTATTTTAATTTTTTTTCAATCTCTTAGGAACAAAAGTGGCCAAAAATTGGATTGCAAACGCAAATACGACATTTGAACAACTCATTTTGATTATTCAGGCAGTTGCTCTTCTTATCATCACTGTAGCAACGGGTGTAGCCATTGTGGCTGAAGGTTATGAGATGTTCTCCAGTAAGACCATCGGCCTGGCTAATTTACTTTTGCTATTCTTATTCATCGAAATTTTGTCCATGGTTCGACAGTACGCCTTAGGTCAGCACGAATTAAAACTTAAAACACCTCTCGTGATTACTGTTGTTGCAGTGGCCAGATATCTCATCATCAATATGGAACACTTGACGAGTAAATGGATCCTTCTTACCTCGGTCTCAATCTTAATTCTCACGGTTGCTCTTCTCATTTCCAGAAAGATTCGCGGAATGCACGATGATGAGGTAGAAGAAAAAATGTTCGAACAAAAGCTTCAAAACAGCTTAAGTAAACCTGATAAATAAGGTTTTTATGGGACAAATAAGGGACAATCCCTAACTATCTGTTTCAATTTGTTAGATATAGAATAAGGGTATGCCCTGTAACACAGGGTGTGCCCTTAAATATTTTCCGTTTGGAAATAGGAGATCTAACAGATGAAAATCACCAAACTTTCTGCCGCATTGTTAGTTGCCGGTTTTGCCTTTGGCGCTCAAGCCGCAACATATCAGCCGGGAACATACACAGAAAAAGTTAACGGCCACAATGCAGCATTTACCGTAAAGGTTACTGTCAGCAAAAACAAAATTGAAAAAATCGAATACCCTGACAACCTTGAAACCATTGGTGTCGGCCGTGTTGCTCTTGATAAATTAAGCAAGAAGATCATCGACAGACAATCTCTTGGCGTAGACAACGTAACTGGCGCAACAATTTCATCTTTCGCATTGAAAGGGGCCGTGAAGAAAGCATTGGAACAGGCAAAAGTTTCCAAAGCCGACATGGCTGCTCTCCAGAAGAACTCTGAAAAGTACACTGCCCTTCCTGACGAAATCAAAACTCAAGTCGTTATTGTCGGTGGCGGCGGATCCGGTTTGGCAGCTGCTATCGCAGCTCAACAGGCCGGTGCTAAAGTTATCGTTCTTGAAAAACTTGGTTTGTTAGGCGGTTCTACAAACGTCTCCGAAGGCGCTTTGAATGCTGCTGACCCGGAACGTCAAGGCAAACAAGGCATTGAAGACTCTGTTCAGAAACACTATGAACAAACAATGAAGGGCGGCCATGACATCGGCACACCTGAATTGGTTCATTATTTAACTGAAAATGCTCTTCCTACATTGCACTGGATGGAATCCCTCGGCGTTAAATTCAAACCGGAAGTCGGTACCGCTACAGGCGCTCTCTGGCAGCGTTCTCACTACCCAGTCACACCAAGCGGCAACAGCTACATCCGCGTATATCAAAAATATATTGCTGATCACGCCAAAGACATGACTGTTTATACCGACATGACCGTTGAATCCTTGATCAAGGATAAAAACGGCAGAATCATCGGTGTAACAGCAAAAGACGGTCATACCGGCAAAGTCACTAACTTCATGGCTTCCAACGGTGTTGTAGTAGCAACAGGCGGTTTCGGTGCTAACGTTGCTTTGCGTCAGAAAGTTAATACCGGCGTATTCAAAGACTACGACCTCGGAAAAGGCATCGGCTGCACAAACTTCTCTAAATCCGCTCAAGGCGCCGGCATTGAAATGGGCGAAAAAGTCGGTGCAAACGTTATCGGCATGTCCGACATTCAGGTTCACCCATGCGGAACACCGGGTACAGGCTTGATGGAAATGGTTCGTACCTCCGGACGCAACCGTGTATTCATCAACGAACAAGGGAACCGTTTCGTTAACGAAGGTGCAGCACGCGACGTATTGGCAAAGGCAATCTTCGCACAGCCTCATTCCACTTACTATGTCTTAGTCAACCATCTCCGTTATCCATCTCTTGACTGGGTTGATGCCAACGGCGCCAAGATGAAAGACATGATCGACTTAGGCCGTGTTGTTTCTGCTCCAACTCTTGATGAATTGGCCAAGAAACTGAACATGCCTGTTGAAAATCTTAAGAAATCTATTGCTGACTACAACGCCGTTGTAGAAGGCAAAGCTAAAGATGCTCTTGGATTCCAGGCTAACAACAAGGCTGATAAGGTCATGACTGAAGGCCCATGGTATGCCTGCAAGAAAGTGCCAACCGTTCACCACACAATGGGCGGCTTGCAGATCAATACTAAGGCTCAGGTTCTTGATAAGAACGGCAAGGTTATTCCGGGTCTCTACGCAGCCGGCGAAACAACCGGCGGTATCCACGGTTCTAACCGTTTAGGCGGCAACGCTATTGCTGACATTATGGTCTTTGGCCGTACTGCCGGTACAAATGCCGCACAGAATAAGTAATTCTGTAACTTAACTCCTTGAAATCGCTCCCGGTGTTTGCCGGGAGTTTTTTGTGTGCTCGGCATGAGTGCATTCTATAGGGTGGAAGTCCCGAGCTCGC
>UQNA01000041.1 GCA_900542195.1 uncultured Sutterella sp.
CTCAAAGAAAACCTCGGCAAGCTCCAGCATCCGAAAGGCATGAGCCTTATCGCTCGTACCGCCGGTATCGGCAGAAGCGTTGAAGAGCTTCAATGGGACTTGGACTATCTTCTTAAACTGTGGGAAGCGATTGATGACGCAGCTAAGCCTCAGTACGATGACGGCAAAGGCAACATCGTCGATACTGCTACCATCAATGGCAGACCTTTAAAGAGAGTTAATCCGGCTCCTTTCTTGATCGTGGAAGAAAGCAATCTGGTTATTCGCGCCATCCGCGACTACTTCCAGCCGGAAATCAGCGAAATTCTCATTGATACCGACGAAATCTATGAACAGGCTCGTCAATTTATGAGCCATGTCATGCCGGATATGGTCGACAGAGTCAAGAGATATCACGACGACATTCCGCTGTTTACTCGCTTTTTAGTGGAAAAACAGATTGAAACGGCTTATTCCCGCACGGTACCCCTTCCCTCCGGCGGCGCTATCGTTATCGACCACACAGAAGCTTTAGTAGCTATCGACGTTAACTCGGCCAAGTCCACTCGTGGCGCCGATATTGAAGAAACAGCTTTCAAGACCAATATGGAAGCTGCTGAAGAAGTTGCCCGTCAGATGAGACTGCGCGACCTTGGCGGTTTGATTGTTATCGACTTCATTGATATGGAGAACCCGAACAATCAAAGAGAGCTTGAGCAGAAGATGAAAGAAGAGCTCAAGAACGACAGAGCCCGCGTCCAAGCAGCCAAGATTTCCCGCTTCGGCTTAATGGAAATTTCCCGTCAAAGACTGCGTCCGACATTGTATGAAGGCAGCCACATTACCTGCCCGAGATGCAACGGTGTCGGCGTTATCCGCGACACAGAATCCAGTGCAATTCAAGTTCTTCGAATTCTTCAGGAAGAAGCTCTTAAAGACGGCACAGCCGCTATGCAGGCTCAGGTCCCTGTTGATGTCGGCACATTCCTTCTCAATGAAAAGAGAGACGATATCGCCAAGATTGAATCTCGTCATAAGATTAAGATTTTCTTGATTCCAAACAAGAACTTAGAAACTCCTCATTATCAGATCGAAAGAATTCGTCCTGATGATGAACGACTTGATTCCGTTCTTCCAAGCTACGAAAGAGTTGAAAGCTTTGAAGCTGAAACTGATGAGCCTTACTCCAGAGCGCCTCAGCAGCATACTTCCGACAGACCAAAACAAGTCCCAGTTATCAAAGGACTTCCTGCCCGCGAAGAAGCTCCGAAGCATGTTGACTCCAAGAGCAAAGCTCAGCCGAAAGAAAAGAAACAATCTTTCTGGCAAAAAGTTATCAGCTTCTTTACCGGAGGCGAAGAATCTACGGAAGAACAGGCTAAGAAGGAAAAAGCTAAGAGCCGTAAGGAACAGAAGACTTCTAAGGCTCAGGAAAGAAAAGCTAAACCGACAAGAGCCGAAAGAGCAGAACGAAAGAATGCCGCCAAAGGCAGAGATCAAGCTAAGCCAGATAGATCCGATCGTTCTGACAAAGCAGAAAAACCTTCTCGTTCCGCCTCTAAAGCTGAAAGCAAGAGAGACAGAGGTGAGGAAAGACGCGCTTCTAAGAAAGCCGAAACCATGTCTCAGCAAACTCCTGCTGCAGAGAGCAGAGCTGAAGAAACAAAACCGCAGAGACGATCTGAAAAAGAGGCTCAGCCGCAATCAAGACGCACAAAAGAAATTGCAAATGTGCCGGCTTCCCTTCCCTCCAACGATGAAGCGGAAGTTAAAGCAGTCTCTTTAGCTGCTGCAGAAGTAACCAAACCGCAAACTGACTTCGCCAATGCTCCTGCTCAGTCAAAGGAATCTGATAATAAAGTCAAAGCATCTGCTCCGGCTGCTGAAACAGCCCCTGCCAGAAAGCCAAGACGCTCTAGAAAGGAAAAGGCAGAATTTTTTGACCAGGTTGAAAGTCCAAAACCGCCGGTTGCGGTTGACCCGGTTACAGCTGCCGTTGAAGTCGCAGTGATGGATCAGGTTAACGCTTTCGTTCCGCATCAAGAGGCAGCAACAGTTTCTGTCCCGTCTTCAGAAATTCCATCCGTTAATGTTTCTGATCTGTCTCTCGGAGAAAAACCTGAAAAACAATTCAGACACAATCCGTACAGAACCCGCAGAGGCAGAGGAGAAAGAAAGCCGCAGGCTGAGAAAAATGCTGAACAGGCACAACCATCTGCAGAAGTAAAAACTGTAGAGGTCCCTCCGGCTCAGCAGGCTGAAACTTCTTCTTTACCGGAAATTCACAAGCCCGCTCATGAAATCAGCTTCAAGGCCGAATCTTCTGTTCCGGCACAGCCCGTTAAGGAAGAACCAAAGCAGGAAGTTAAGACTGAACCGGAAACAGTGAAAAAATCAACGGACGCTGCTGCGAACGCTCCAGCACCTGTCGAAACTTCTGCTCCTGTCCAAGAGTCTGTCCCCTCTCCGGTAGAAACAGCCAAAGAAAAACCAGCAGCTAAGCCTGCCGAGAAAGCTAAAGCTGCTGCAGAACCAAAACTTGAACTTGTGTCAACCAAGACAACTGATGAACCAACAGTAGAGGTTCAGAAGCCGAAGTTAGGCAGAAAGAGAATCAAGAAGACAGTTTCTGAAGAACCGTTCGTTCTAGAACAAGTTCAGACAACAGCTAAAGAATAGCTTTCTCTGACTTTAGAGCCCGCTGCAAGCGGGCTCAAACAGATTGCTTTAAATCTTTTCGTATCTATGCTAATATCACCAAAATGAAAAGATTAGTAGGTATAGGTGAAGCCGCTTCAGCGCTGGGTGTGTCAATCACAACTCTGCGCCGCTGGGAGACATCAGGTAAGTTAAAGGCTGAGCACACGGCAGGCGGTCATCGTCGTTATGATCTTGCCAAACTCAAGCCGGAACTAATTCATGCCGCCAGCGCGGATAGCCGTCGAACCGTGGCTTATGCTCGTGTTTCCAGCCACGATCAGAAAGAGGATTTGGAGCGCCAGAAACATATTCTGGAACTGTATTGTGCCCGCCAAGGCTGGACATTTGAGGTTGTTTCCGATCTCGGCTCCGGCATGAACTATCACAAAAAGGTTTAAAGAAGCTGCTGGAGGCTATCCTTGACGAGCAGGTCGGCCGTTTAGTCATTACTCACAAAGATCGGCTGTTGCGTCTTGGTGCAGAGTTGGTGTTTGCCGTCTGCGAAGCTATGCACGTCGAAGTTGTGATCCTTAATCAAGAGGAGGACACGACGTTTGAAGCAGATCTAGCTGAGGATGTGACGGAGATCGTCAACCTATTCTCTGCTCGCTTATACGGCTCTCGCAGCCGCAAGAGTCAGAAGCTTCTTGATGGTATAAAGAAAGCGGTGGAAGAATCGTAATGTTGATCGCCCATCGCATCGCTCTGGATCTAAGCAACGTACAGGCAACCTACATGTCGCAGGCGGCCGGTACAGCTCGCTTTGCCTACAACTGGGCATTGAACGAGTGGAAGAAGCAGTACGAAGCATGGAAGCAGGATAATACTCTGCCCAAGCCATCACAAGAAGCGCTGCGGCGACAACTTAACAGCATCAAGCGCAAAGAATTTCCGTGGATGCTGACAGTGACCAAGAATGCTCCGCAAATGGCGATTATCCAGTTAGGACAAGCCTTTAAGAATTTCTTTGCCGGCCGATCCAGATATCCCAAGTTCCGTAAAAAAGGAAGAGATGACCGCTTCACGCTAACCAATGATCTGATCAGCATTGACGGCTGCCGTATCCGCATTCCTCGTCTGGGATGGGTGCGTATGCGGGAATCGCTGCGCTTTGCGGGCAAAATTATGTCGGCCACTATTTCTCGAGTTGCTAACCGTTGGTTCGTCAGTATTACCGTAGATACCGAAGACAATTCTCACCTGCCTAAAGCCGAAAACCAAGGTGCAGCAGGTGTGGATTTAGGAGTGTCTGCACTGGCGACTTTATCAACAGGAGAAGTTATTGTCGGCCCTAAGCCTCACAAGGCATTATTGTTGCGTCTCAAACGGCTCTCGCGAAGTCTGAGCCGAAAGCAAAAAGGCTCAGCTAATCGAGTGAAAGCTAAAATCAAACTAGCAAAGCTGCACGCTCGTATTGCTTCGATACGAACCGATGCGCTGCACAAACTGACGACGGATTTGACTCGCCGCTTTCACAGTATCGGGATTGAGGATTTAAACGTGAGCGGTATGATGAAAAACCGTCATTTGGCTAGAGCTATTGCCGATATGAGTTTTTACGAGTTTCGCAGACAGCTGCAGTACAAGACGTCAATGCGAGGCGGCCAGGTAGTAGTTGCGGATAGGTTCTACCCGAGCAGCAAGACCTGTTCTGTTTGTGGCTATAAGCTTGAATCGCTGCCTTTGTCGGTTCGCAAATGGAAATGCCCCGGTTGTGGGACAGATCATGACCGAGACCTTAATGCGGCAATTAATTTGAAGAATATGGCGGTGAGTTCCACCGTGACAGCCTGTGGAGAGGAGGGCTCTGGCTCGAGTCGAATGACTTGAGCGAAACCGTCCTCAAAGAAGCAGGAAGCAAGCGGCGGATTTAATCAAATATGATTAGGTCTGTATAGGTCTTGCAGAACGGCTCTAATTTTTGGGATTTTGTCGGATTACCTTCGACCTAATCTCTTCTCGGTATCAACCGAGCAAGTTTTTATGCTTGGCTATATTGGCTAATTATTAGCTAGCATCAAGGCTTCATTGACTATACGGGCCTTTCCGTCAACATCTTCCGTAAGAGAGCACGGTCCAACCATATAGGAGATTTGTTTTTTCCGGAAGAGAAAACTATTGCCACTCGCTTCATTTCGAAATGGTCTATCGGTGGCGCTCTTTAATTTGATTTTCGGCTTCTTTGAGCTTTCCGTCGGTTCTCTGCCTCAATCTGCTCCTCTGTTCTTCCTTTTAACTTTTGTTCCAGATAAAGTTGAGCCATTGCTGACCTTACCTGAAGGTTTGGATAATCTACATAGGCAGTTGTCCCTTGGATTTTCTTGATGGTCAAGTATCCGGCTTGAACCAAGAGTTCTATATCGGATAAGTTTTCAACATCCGATGATCCTCCCAATACCTTTAGAGCCACAGATTTCTCACTCCCATATTCTTCAGTCTCTTTCAGAGTATGGGACTGAAGAAATTTAACTAGGACATTAGGCTTGCCCGCGCTCTCAAACCAATAATCCTTAAAGCGTCTTTCAGGTGATGAGAAAAAATGCAGTAAAGACCAAGGAGAAAATACCTTTTGTCTTGCTGTTTCTTCAAAACAAAAACCGTCATAGTGGTCCGTCAGCTCTTTTAGAAGACTTTCCCTATCAAGCCCTAACTTCTCAGAAGCAACTGTTAAATACTCAAGAAAATACTTCTTAACTTCCTGATGTGTATAACCAAGGAGTGAGCCAAACTCCGCGGCAAACGATATGTCCGATAAATTATTTAATTCCGGAAAAATGCTAGCCCTAACGAATTTTGTTATTCCTGTAACGAACAAAAAACGCAAGGCAGCATCGTTTGATTTTAACGTTGCGTAAAAACGAGAAAGTTCTATTCGAACATCTTCAAAAAGCTCTTTTCTGTCTAAGCACGAGGTAAGCGGAGCATCGTACTCATCTATTAACAACACTACAGAACTCAAAGGCTGCTTCTTAAACCAAGTAGACAACTGACTTATGAGCGACGTACCGTAAAGTTCGAAACGAAATCCGTAAGGAGCAAAAGCTTCAACTATTAAATCGTGATATTGGAGTTCAAACTCTTTGAAATTTCGGAAACTTTTTACTTCAGAAAAATCTAATCTCACAACCTGGTAGTTTTTATCTTCTTTCCAAAGTTTTTCAATCTCGAGACCATGAAAGTCTCTCAGTCCATACTTGAATAAAGACTCAAACGTGGAAATCAATAAGGATTTTCCAAATCTTCTCGGGCGAGCTAGAAAAAACTTTCCTCGGCGTGAGGCAAGACAATGGATATACCAAGTTTTATCTACATAAATTTCATTGAAATTTCGAAGAGCTTCAAATGAAGACGTACCGAACGGCAAGCGTTTCAATAGTTCCATATCCATAGGAGTTTCCTGTCTGGTCATTTTTATTATATAAGCACGAACTCAGTCTGTAACATTCCCTCCATCGAAAGCTAACGTCAGCACTTAATGCGGAAACTCTTATGGAGAAAATTGGCATCAACTTTCCTCCGTTCTGCGTCCCGGTTTGCCTAATGCTTTTCCACAATAACTCTTTCAACTCACGTCACGGTTCTTCCAAAGACTTGGAATCATCGGGAAATTCCGAAAGGTTTAATGAAGTTTCTTTAGTTACTATTTGACAAAGCAGCCAAGGAGGACGGAATGAGGAATCACTTTTTTCTCAGGTTAACCAATATAAAAATCGCAAAAGAAAACATTCTTCTTTCAAAACCTCATACTGCGGGAACTTGTGTAGAAAGAAAAGGTTCTCCGACTTTAAAGCTGCATGTTTTGTCTTTCTTTTCTGCTTTACTTTTTCCTATTGCCGCCAATGCATTAACACAACAGGATTTTAAAACCACGGAGTACTTTGCCTCGAACGGCTTGGATCTAATCAACGCTGCTTCGGCCTATGCGCAAGGATTCACAGGCAAAGGCATATTGGTTGGATTATTAGACACGGAAATGCAATCCTACCATCCGGAATTATCGGAAAAATTTGAGGTATTCGAAGCTTTGGACAAAGACGGCAGTCAAATTCCACTTCCAACTATTTGGGATGACTCTGTTAGCCATGGGACACATGTTGCCTCTATCATGGCAGCAAAAAAAGACAACGAAGGCATGCACGGCGTGGCCTTTGATGCAGATGTAATCGGTCAAGTCTACATCGGACTTAGAGACTTTTATTATCCAGATGACAAGCGTTTCTTCCAAGATCATCCCAATCTCAAAATTCTTAATAATAGCTGGACTGCCGCTGAACTCCATAAAGACACTTTACCAACCGGAGAACTTTACTCAGTTGAAGAAGCAAAAAGGCTTTCGCAGGTCATGGGAGAACGCCCACACTCAGGAAGCCTGGTCAACTGGGCTCTAAATAATCCAAACAGCCTTGCCGTTGTAGCTGCCGCCAATGACGGATGGATTCATCCGTCATTTAACGGAATGCTTCCGCGGTATTACGGTTCTGAACTTGGAAATTGGATTACCGTTGTTTCTGCCAATCCTCTTGATACGCGCCGAGAAAACGGAAAGATTATTTTCGGACCAAGCGGTCTATCCTTATTTTCGAACATTGCCCGCGGAGCGGAACTTTTTACTATCACAGCGCCCGGAAGCAATATTTGGGCGGCAAACGTTGTTGACGAAAAATACGTCTTCAAATCCGGTACCTCTATGGCCGCTCCTCAAGTTTCCGGGGCTGCTGCTCTGGTGGCTCAGGCCTTTCCATGGATGACGGGAAAACAACTTGCCGATACATTACTTACAACAGCCAACAGTAATATTGAATGCCCCGACATTCTGGTTGGTTTTGATAATTCGATAGAAACAGTTTTGGTTTTTTATTATGTATCGGATGATAGACCTACCAAAGACCAGCTTATTAAGGCTATCACGGAAACCTACCAAGCTGATCCCGATTCCTGGCCAGCATATTCCTTGGATTCACTTATCAAATATTTCATCGAGGACCACTATGAGAACGACGGTTCTGAAAAACTCGACGATAAGTATGTGAGACTCGTCAAGGTAACTAAAGAAGAAGTATTCGGTCAAGGCTTGCTTGACGCCGGAAAAGCGGTAAACGGAATTGCACGTTTGGACGTAAACCGAATGAAGGCAGAAGACATCCGCTCTTATTCAGAATTCGGCAATGAAAAGTTTGCCTTTGAAAAATTCGATACTCAAGGCCATACCGCCTTCTTCAATAACGATATTTCGGAAAGGCTTTGGGACGATAAGTACCATCACGATGAGTACAAAGAAGGAAAGTTTAGAGCAACCTCAACTTTTACCGGTCTAAAGCCGGGATTGATTAAACAAGGCAACGGCATTTTAGTTTTATCAGGCACAAATACCTATTCGGCTCCAACAATTGTCGAAGGAGGCGTTTTGGATATTAGTAAGCGGGCTGATCGTTCAGGAGGAACTCTAGTAAATAGTTCCGTCTTAATTCAAGATGGAGCCGTTCTCTTAGGAAACGGAACGGTAAACAACAAAGTTATCAATCACGGTGCATTTATCCCAGGTGATTTTGTTGATCCGTTCACTGTCGGTGAATACATCCAAAGCCCGACAGGAAATCTCCTCATCTTTGTTAGCAATGAAGGTAAACACAACAGTCTGAAAGTACTTCATGAAGCAAAAATAGAAGGGAATGTCTTAGTTGGATTAGAAAGTGGGTTTTACGTCAATAACAGTCTTTATAAATTCAATCTTCCGGACTTTATCGATGTATCCGATCCCGCAAAATTAACGCTGGATTTAACGGAGATTCGACTCTTCAAAAACTCCGGAACATTAGAAGTCAAATTAGAGAAGGATAAAGATTCCTTCACTTTAAAAATTTTACGAGCTCCTGACAGTTACGCTCGATACGCTAATTCACCGGCTCAAAAGTCCCTCGGAGCTGCACTCTATGCAGCAGCGTCCCAGAATTCCTTGAGCCCAGGTTTGCGTAACTTTATAGAGTTGCTAGACTTTTCAGACGCTGGCAGCAATGAGATTACCAATCTCCTCCAAAACACGCTGCCAAATGTATATTTAAATACTCAGAAAGCGGACTTAGAGCAGCTTCAAACCATTAACAACCTTCTCTTCTCCTGCCGAGCTGAGGACGGTTATTGGATTAAAGCTTTAGGTAACCGTGGGTCTTCCGATAACTCCAACCTTCTAAACGGCTATAGGACTTATCAATACGGCGTTGTAGGCGGTTATAGAACCAAAATTTCTGAGCAGGTCAAAGTAGGAGTCTTTATCGGAGCAACTCAACTACAGCTAAAGGAAAAGAATAGCGGAAGCAAATATGACTCAACCAGATTTTTGATTGGAGCGGAAACCCAATATTTACCGCAGCAGATTGATGGATTAACATTTTTTGGATCTGTGTTTTTCACGGGCACTGACTCCAAAGCCACTAGAAAGTCATTAGGCAGTGCTTACAAAGGCCATTGGGTAGGCATTGGATTCAGTTCTCAAGCTGGTGCTGAATATTTAGCCGGTCCAGAAACCATTAAAGCAGGTCCTTTTGTATTGGCTGATTTCAGCTGGTCAAGAACTCCTTCTTTCACGGAAAAAGGCCCGGGCATTCCACAAACGATTGCCTCTCATCAGAGAGGAAACTTTTCAAGCTTGCTCGGCCTGAAACTTCAAGGAAACACTCAACTCAACCAAACCTCTATAACCTCAGATGTATGGGTTGGTTGGCGTCATAGCTATACAACCAGTCCGGCTAAGATTTATACAAAATTTGCCGATGCCTCTCCGAGATTTTTTGCCGAATCTGACAGATTTGATAAAGATTCTTTCGAAGGTTCTTTCCAGGTCAGTTTCGCTCAAACGACCGGATTTTACGGAGGTATTGAAGCGTGGGGCTCCAAATCCAAGGACGTCCGAGGCATAGGTATCAACTTTTTCCTTGGAAAGAGATTCTAGCGATTAGAGCACGTTTAGCCGAGCAAAAATATCTTAGAACGACGGGGTCTACCTTGATAGGATGTTTAATTTTTCAAATCGTGCCATTTAACGAATTGTCGTTCTTTGACTGAGTAAACAAGTACTACCTTGTTTAATGTTCTCCGTAGTACCTTCTACTCATTTGCTTAAAGCCTTCTTCAGACTTGTCTTGAGGTCTCTCTCCTTCTCGAACTATCTTTACCTTCTTTTCTTATTCCTGCTAGATTTTTAAGCAAAATCCTCCGATTTTTCTCGATCTTCTCAGAGGACTTTTCCAAAATAAAGCGAAACCGGCAGCTTTTGGCTGCCGGTTTGTTTTTCCTAATGAGTTAATTAGGCAGTTTCAGGATTAGTTGGAGAAGAAATATTTCCTTCACCTTCATCCTGCAGCATGTGGTTTAGTTCTCTCTGAAGCAGAACAATAACGGTATAACGGTTCACGACTTCTCTGTAGAACTGTAGAAGAGCCAAGTAAAGCTCGGAACGATGCAAAGGCATTTGTTTGATATCAATCTGCTTCATCAATTCAAGCTGATAAAGATTGACCTCTTCTAAGTTTGTATTGGATAACCTCAGCAATACTTCGTCAGAGGTTGAGCCAGTAAGAATAAAGTTATCCAAAGTCTTCTGAAGACTCTTCAAATCACTGATGGACTTAAGAAGATTATTTCTCAGTACGCCTTTGAAGACAGAGTGAGAGTTGGCAATGTGATCGTCCATCTGGCTCACTACCTTTGTTAAAAGCTGAGCCACGTCCTTCATGTTGGAGAACGTACGGTAGTAATAGTTTCGGGCGTCGTAGTCACCGTCTTTACCGTGAATAATCATCAGATAGTATTGGCTTCTCATACGCACGATACGATCGAGCAATGCCTGAGAACGGCTCTTGCACTGTCCAAGGTCAGACAAATCTTCCGCTAACAAGGCCTTAACGGCATCGGAGAAGATATTGATAGTCTGTTCGAGGTTTTTGCCGATAGCATTGTTAAGACGAGTTCTAATCTCTTCACGGGTCATGTTTTCGTCAAGGAATTCTTCTGCTTGCTGTTCTTTCTTGGAGCCTGCCAAGAAGTTAGAACGAATTAAAAGAGTAACAACTACCAAGCCCGCAGGAATCATGAACCATGCGCCGAGCCATAAGCAAAGGAGAGCAGCAATACCGCAGGAAATAAAGGCGGTAAAGGCTGTCAAGAACCATCCGCTGATAACGGCTAAAACACCGGAAATACGATAAACCGCTGTTTCTCTATCCCAAGCACCGTCAGCCAATGAGCTTCCCATGGCAACCATAAAAGTGACATAGGTGGTTGACAAAGGCAGCTTGAGGGAGGTCGCCGTTGCAATCAAAATACTGGCCAGCACCAAGTTTACAGACGCTCTGACCTGATCGAAAGGCAATGGAATCTCACCCTTTTGCAAACGAGGCTTTTCTAGTCTGGTATCAATTGCTGTTAGGACGGAACGAGGGAGAATTTGATTAACAATCTTATTGACGCTCAAAGCGGAGCGAACAATAACACGGCCCGTTACGGTAGCGCCGAACTGCTCTTTCTCGTTTCTGTCGCTGGCAGATAAGTTAATAGCTGTCTGAACAACTCGGCGTGCCTTCGGGCTGAACCACAAGGTTCCAACCATAATTAAGCCGGAAATAACAAGATAGATGGTCGGAGTTTGAACGCTTTCTTTCAACCCGCCCATGTAAAAGGTTTCAGGGGTCAGGGCACCGTTCAAAGCGTGAGCAGCATCAGCTATCTGTACGCTCTGCAAAGCTGCAAGCGGCACACCAACGAAGTTCACCAAGTCGTTGCCTGCGAAAGCGAAAGCCAATGAGAAGGTTCCGGCCAAAATTACAAGACGAAGTGCATTGTAATTAAAGAACCAGATAAGGCACTGAATGACAACTGTTGTGCCTAAGAAGGTATAAAGAAGAATATCGAAAGTATTAGCATTAATCCAAGCCAAAAGTTCCGGAGTCATGAAGGAAGCGCCTTTTGCACCCTTTACAACAAGGAAGTAGAAAATGGCTGTTAAACAGAAACCGGAATAAATACCGCCGATATAACGGTACACCTTCTGGAATTTAAAGGAGAAAACCATGCGGACGATCCATTGGATAATGACTCCGCAGGTAAAAGCAATAATGACGGAAGAAAGAATACCGATGATGATACTCAGAGCTTTTTCATTATTAATGTAGGCTCCTAAACCTCCTAAAGAGCCCGTTGTTACCCAAAGCTTGTAGCTAGCAGTAATGACAGAGCCGCCGAGCAATTCGAAAACAATGGAAACTGTGGTTGAGGTTGGAAGTCCGAGGGAATTAAAGGTGTCGAGGAGGAGAACGTCGGTCATCATAACAGCGAAGAAAACTATCATGACGTCGTAGAAGGTGAACATTGTCGGATTAAAGATACCGCTTCGTGCGATTTCCATCATTCCGCTGGAGAACGTACAGCCTAAAAGCACACCAGCTGCCGCGACGAACATTACTCTATTGAAAGAAGCTGCTCTGGAGCCTAATGCGGAACTTAAAAAGTTAACCGCATCATTACTTACCCCCACAAATAAGTTAAACGAGGCAAGAAGCATTAAGAACAGCATAATGCCTGTTAAAAAAGTGTCCATATAGTAATAATTTTAGAAATAACTTAACCACCCTATGTTATATGCCCAATATGACAAATTTATTACACAGAAGGGTTATTTTCTTTTTCCAACCGTGGCTCTCAAAACCATTTTAGTCAGTCACAGCCCGCCGGCTCTTTCTTAAAAGCTTTTACGAGGCTTTCGAAAGAGTATTATTGCCAGAATAAAAAAAGTCTCACTTTTGCAACACGAATAAGGAATGACTCATGAAGTTAAAAGTTCTTACCTGTCAAGCCGGTATTGCAGCAGCCATGCTCGCAATCGCACCAGCCAGTCATGCTGACTTTCTTTCCGACCTTTTTGGATCCCCTAAGGAACCGGCTATTCTGCCGTTGACTACTTCTCAAATTCTTCAAAAAGAAGTTTATTCGATTGACGGTCGTAAAGTCTCTGCTTGGGAAGTCGTACAAGTCGCTACTAAACGCGGCACACGCTACAACTTGGTTCAGAAAGAAGGTACCGGCACTTTATTTGGAAGCCAACTCGATGCCGGTAACGTTGTGACTAAGAACGGCAAAGTTGCCTTGGATAAAGCCGCTGGAGTTACATTCCTTAAAAACGGCGATGCGCAATTCACTTTCGGTCATCCGAAGACACCTGTCGTTATTGACTTGAATCTACGTGCCATTGACGTCAGCGGTCAGAAAATCGCAGACTATCTCAAGACCCGCGACGGCAAAACCAGCAATGACTCTGAGAAAGTTGGAAACGCTAAATTCCCGGAAGGTTCAATTGCTTACCAGGCCGTTACTAAATTCGTAAATGGCGAAATGGTTCTTCCTGTAAATGAATCCTTTACTAATGCTAAGGCCTCACAAGAAATCATCGAGAACTTCAGAACCGTTCCTTACTGTTTGAACTACGAATCCAGAATGGATTCTCATGCCTACGGCATCGTTTTTGATCCGACTGCTCCGAAAGCTACAACAGGAACTTACAAGATTCTTCCGGTCAGAAGAGACACTATTTTCTGCAAACCTACAGGAGAGCCGGCAGTTGCGAGCGGAAACTGGAATGCTGTCACAACCAAGAACTCCTCCGCTGTTGTTTTGACACTTCCATCCAATGTTGACCCCCGCGACTGCGGTCTCAAGATTCATGAAAACGGGGTTGCTAAGATTGCCTTCATTGCACCGGCCAAAGGCGACCATGTATTCAGACCAGGGCGCTACTATGCTAAAGGCGCAGCAGTTCAAGGTCAGAACTATTTATTCAACAATGTAGCCGCTGACGCCGCTACAAAAGCACTTGGACTGTAATATTTAGTCCTCAATTGAAGCCTCGCCGATCGCGAGGCTTTTTTATACCTAACTCTGCTTCTTTTTGCCTTACTACCGTCACCTGTCTGTTGAGAGAGCTCTTTTTTATCTGCGTATTTTTCTATATCCCTTGATATTTTCCTTCAACAGCGAAAGCCTTGTCTTTTCGGTTAGTCGTGAAATTTCAATAGCTTTTGATAGAACGCAGTAATTATTGGTTTTCCGATACATCGAGCAACGATACGCGCAAAATAGAAGAAGGCGACATCCTCGGAGATTTTCAACCCGACAAATATCACGCTCAAATATTTCTTGAAGATAAGTGGCTTAGAAGAATCTTGTAATGTCTTATCTGTAGGTCCAATGTAAATATCTAGGAGAAAGGAATGTTTATTTTGGGAGGATACTGAGAAAGCTAAGATAAATTTTCAAAAACATGGAGTAAGTTATGAAGAAGCTATAATAGTTTTTGAAGATCCAGAAGCTTTTCTCATCGCATACACAGAACACTTCTACTGAAGTACACAGATTCATTCTCCTAAGCTTGGATAGTTCATTTCTATTGATTTATGCTCAAAGAATACGATTTTTCAAAGGCTGTAAAGAATCCTTATAGTGATTCCAAGAAAAGCTTGATTTCAATCCGTCTAAATACGCAGACTCTTAAATATTTCAAGAAGTTAGCCAAGGAAGTGGGTCTGCCTTATCAAACCTTAATAAATTCGTACCTTACGGATTGCGCTTTAAAGAATTTACGACCAAAAACTATTTGGTCTTCCGAAACAAAAAAGCAAGACTTAAGTTGAGGTTTGCTCTTCTCTCAGCATAATTTTTTCCCCACTGCTTTGATCAAAAACTGCACTATACCTAACCATTCTTCCCAGTGGCTAATAAGAAAAACTCTCGGTGGGATTCGACCCATTTCCTTCTAAAAAATACTTAAAGATAAAAGAAAGGAATAGCGGACACCTCCGAGGAGAGAGGAGTTTCCTCCTTTACTAAACATAGAAGCGAACCACATCCTCGGAGATCTCTTGGCAGGACTTCAAAATTTTTGATCATTGCTGCTCGAGGCTTATCGGTATTCTTGATTCCTACAGGAAACAGCTTACCGTGCTCTTCAATAATAAGGTCAATTTCTCTGCCGTCCGTATCGGGATAATAAAAAAGGCTTGGCTCCAGCCCAGCGTTACGATAGCTTTTCAATATTTCAATAACAGCAAAATTTTCTAAAAAGGCTTCACCCATTATTCCTGGCTCAATAGCCTGCTCTATCAACCAACCACTGAGAAAGGCTGCCAAACCGGTATCTGTAAAATATAACTTTGACGATTTGATTACGCGTTTGTGTCGAGTGCTGCAGTATGCGGGCAGAAGATAAATCAGTCCGAAATCCTCCAACACCGAAAGCCATGCCTTTGCCTTAGGTTGAGAAATTCCAGCCTTCGCTGCTAGTGCGCTGTGATTTATTGGTTGTCCAATACTTTGAGCAACGATACGCGCAAAACGAAATAAGTCGAGTTCTGAGGTAATTTTTGTAAACCTACAAACATCACGTTCAAGCAATTCCTGAAAGTAAGAATTGTAGAAATACTCCCAGTCAACATCACCTTTCCAAATCTTTGGATAAGAGCCTTTCCAAATAAAGTGAAAAATTTCTTTGGATTCAAGTTTCCTTCGTCCACGGCAGCTCTTCAAGTAATCTTCGGTCGGTAAGAACGGCCCTCCTCCCAACCATCTATTCAGTTCACGTTGAGACAATCCAAGAAGTCTGAGAACTTGAATTCGGCAGCCTAAGCTTCTCAAGGCGTTCTCCAAACGGCGGAACTGCTGATTGGCTGTTAACCAGAGCCAGCCGCTCTTCTGTCTCTCATCAGCGATAGATTTAATCACTGGCAAAAGCTCCGGCGCATTTTCAATTGATTTAATCAGCAACGGGCCGGGAGAACGTTGAAGAAAACCTTTAGGATTGAATAAAGCCTGCTCGCGGATAGTTAACATATCCAGAGACACGGTTGGCCTATCAGGATCAATATGATTCAAAAGCGTGCTTTTGCCAACTAGCCTTGGTCCGTTAATAAGCAATGTTTGAGATTGATCGCTAATCTTCCGTATTGAAGCCTCGTTGTCTCTTTTTATGTACATCTTGCAGCACCGATTAAATGGCAAGCGAACCAATCACATTTTAATTTTTCTATCCTACTTTTGAAAATCTCCTACGTTGATTAAGCTTCATCTGACATAACCGGCAAAGATAAGAAGAGGCGTCAGGTTTAAAATTTAGAAAATTCAAAACCCAAGGAAGAATAATGAAACTTACCGTCGTTGTAGACAATTTCTGCCAAAAACAAGGTTTACTCGCTGAATGGGGGTACTCTTCTTGGCTGGAAACAAAAGATACCAATATTCTTTTGGACACCGCCGGAATTTGCCACGTGCTTACGCACAACTTGAATTTCTTGAAATTGGATCCAACAAAACTCTCGTCAGTAATTCTTTCTCACGGGCACTTCGACCATATCTCCGGGCTTATGGACATTCTTCGGATTCAGCCGCAGGTGAATGTGTTTGCCTCTCCGGCAGTCTCTATTGAAAAAAGAGGAGATGCGGACGCAAAACGTTTGAGCGGCGGATTTCCAATCCAAAGCCTAAGACAATTCCGTCCTATTGAAGGTATTACGGAAGCAGCTCCGGACGTCTTTGCTTTTACCGTTCCGAAAGCAAGAAGAAATCCTCACTATGTATGCTGCAGAAATCTGTGGGAAGTTAACGAAAACGGGTCTGTTGAGGCCGACAACTTTGAAGATGATGTCTCAGTTGCCGTTAAAGGAAATAAAGGCTGGTCGCTGCTTTTAGGCTGTTCTCATGCAGGTTTGCCCAACATCATGAGATATATCACGGAAGAGCTCAATATTGAAGAATTCGATACGGTCGTCGGAGGTTCTCATCTTTGCGCTGTTGCACCGAGAGAATATCCTTTATGGGCAGAAAAGCTCAGTGAATTTAAGGTAAAACGCTGGCGACTGAACCATTGCACCGGCTTCAAAGCCGCCGCTGCAATGGCCAAATATTTTGATGATGTAGATTGGGCCGGCTGCGGTTCAGTCATAGAACTATAAAAAGCTCTAGCCGAAATTATCGTCGTCCGCGTCCCAATATCTTTCTATGTCCGACCAACCGGCTTTAGCATAGGCATAGTTGAGAATATTGGAGCCTTCGTGCTCGATGGCTGCTGAATCGCTCAATGTCCTTCTCCATGCTTTTGCGCCCGCCAATCCTGTAAGCAACCCGTGCATATGACGGCAAACGGCCCTAACCGCTCTTTGATCGGACTCTACCGTCTTCAAGTACTCAGTCATGACTTCAATTACTTTGTCTCGGGTAATCGGCTCATGACTGTCGCCGTAGAGTCTGTCGTCCACATCGCTTAAAAGCCAAGGAGTGTTGTAGGCGGCACGGCCTACCATCACGCCGTCCACAAACTTGAGCTGTTCTTCAGCCTGACCTAAATCTTGAATTGCTCCGTTGATCACAAAGATCAGTTCAGGGAAATCTTTTTTAAGCTGGTATGCAAACTCTCTTTTGAGAGGAGGAATTTCTCGGTTTTCTTTTGGAGAAAGACCTTTGAGCCAAGCGTTTCTCGTATGAACAATGAAAACATTTGCTCCTGCTTCGGATACCGTACCAACAAAGTCTCGCACGAAGTCGTAGTTTTCAATTTTATCGATGCCGATCCGATGCTTAACCGTGACAGGGATATCAACGGCATCTCTCATCGCTTTCACACAATCGGCAACCAAGGCTGGTTCAGACATTAGGCAGGCACCGAAAGAGCCTTTTTGAACGCGCTCACTCGGACAACCACAATTAATGTTAACTTCGTCATAGCCCCAGTCCTGAGCTAATTTTGCACAGACTGCCATGTCTTTCGGATCGGATCCTCCAAGCTGAAGGGCAACCGGATGTTCTTCTTTATTAAAGTCCAAATGTCTGGGCTTGTCGCCGTATATCAATGCGCCGGTTGTCACCATTTCCGTATACAAGCGGGCGTCTCTCGACAACTGACGATGAAAAAATCTGCAATGTCTGTCTGTCCAGTCCAGCATCGGAGCTACACAGAATTTCCAAGAATCTTTATTGTTCATAAAACTAAAAAAGCTGCCCGAAGGCAACTTCAAAAATTAGGATAGGATCCCGTCAACATAAAACCATCGTCCGTTTTCTTTCAAGAATCGACTCTTTTCTTCCTGCTTAAATCCGCGTCCTGCAATCAAGCCGCGGGCAATGAAATGAACGAAGCCTTCATCGGGTGAAATGAAACCGGTGCTTTTAATCTTCAAGGAAAGCCATTTAACCGGATCAGCCAAATTAAGCTCAGACGGTCGCGTTGTAGGATGCCAAGTGTCGAGAAGATACATCGGGTTCTTCACGACAAATGCAGAATATCTAGAACGCATCAGCTGTTCCGGCGTTTCAGGAACAGCTTTTCCGTCATGAAAGCGTCCGCAGCAGTCGGAATATAGTTTTCCGCTGCCGCAAGGACACATATTGCTAGGTTTAGATTCCCGGGCCAACTCTTTCGTCTCCGCGGGCAGCTCTTCTGCGCTCGAATTCTTTCAGCCAGCGCTTACGAATTCTGATGCTCTTCGGAGTGATTTCCGCAAGCTCGTCATCGTTAATAAATTCAACGGCGCTTTCAAGGGTAAGCTGAATCGGAGGAACCAAACGAATAGCTTCGTCTGTACCGGAAGCACGAATGTTGGTCAGCTGCTTGCCTTTAATCGGTGTAACGACAATATCATTGTCTCTTGAGTGGATGCCGATAACCATACCTTCGTAAATCGGTTCTCCCGGACCAATGAACAAGCGGCCTCTTTCTTGAATCTTCCACAACGCATAAGCAACCGAAGTACCGTCATCCTGGCTGATGATGGCGCCGTTTCTTCTGTCGCCTAAGTCACCGGATTTAACAGGTGCGTATTCGTCAAATACATGGCTCATAACGCCGGTACCGCGAGTCATTGTCAAGAAATCGTTCTGGAAGCCGATCAAACCGCGTGCCGGAATCTTGTATTCGAGTCTGACGCGGCCTTTACCGTCCGGCTGCATATCCTGAAGGTCACCCTTTCTGCGGCCTAATTCTTCCATAACAGGGCCTTGGTGATTTTCTTCAACGTCGACCGTCAGGCTTTCGTACGGTTCCATCTTCACGCCGTCAACTTCTTTATAAAGTACGCGTGGTCTGGAAACTGCCAATTCATAGCCTTCGCGTCTCATATTTTCAATGAGAATGGTCAAGTGCAATTCGCCGCGGCCAGCAACTTCAAAAACGCCTTCGTTATCAGTCGGTTTCATGCGCATAGCCACGTTGCTCTTAAGTTCTCTTTCGAGTCTTTCACGAATCTGACGGCTGGTGACGAATTTGCCTTCTTTACCTGCGAGCGGAGAAGTATTGACGTGGAAGTTCATTGTCAAAGTCGGTTCGTCAACATGAAGCAGCGGAAGGGCTTCCGGTGCAGCAGGATCGCAAAGCGTTGTACCGATACCGATGTCTTCAATACCGTTGATAAGAACGATGTCTCCTGCCTGAGCTTCGTCAACAACCTTTCTTTCCAAACCTTGGAACTTCAAGACCTGATTGACCTTGGCTCTCTTAGGAGTGGAATCCGGACCGTTCATAATGACAACTTCCTGGAGAGGTTTGATTTTGCCTCTCTTGATGCGTCCGATGCCGATCTTGCCGACGTAGCTGGAGTAATCCAAAGAGGAAATCTGCAGCTGTAAGGGACCGTCAGGATCATCGTCTCTAACCGGAACGTGATCGAGGATGGTATCGAAAATCGCCTTCATGTTGCCGATTTTCTTAAGTTCTTCCACATCTTCGGTAAATCCGGCATAACCGCCTAAAGCAGAAGCGTAAATGACCGGGAAGTCCAACTGTTCGTCTGTTGCGCCGAGCTTGTCAAACAAATCGAAAGTCTGGTTGATAACCCATTCAGGACGGGCACCGGGACGGTCGATCTTGTTAATTACAACGATCGGACGCAGCCCCTGAGCAAGAGCTTTTTTAGTCACGAAACGTGTTTGAGGCATCGGGCCTTCAACAGCGTCAACCAAGAGAAGTACGCCGTCAACCATAGACAAAACACGTTCTACTTCACCGCCGAAGTCAGCGTGTCCCGGGGTATCAACAATGTTGATGTGAGTACCGTTGTAATCAACCGCACAATTCTTTGCGAGAATGGTAATGCCGCGTTCGCGCTCGATGTCATTACTGTCCATGACTCGTTCTGCAACTGCTTGGTTCTCACGGAATGTTCCGGACTGTTGGAGAAGCTTGTCGACTAAGGTTGTTTTACCATGGTCCACGTGAGCAATAATTGCCACATTTCTAATTGAGCGATTCATATATTTACTTTAATTACTACTGTTCGAAATTAATCTTTCCGGGGAAAGAACGCCGTCAGTGCTCAGCCGAGCGCATCCAAGCAACTCGCGCTTACCGTCTGACAGTCTGTAAACTTTTACTTTTTTTTCTGAATTTTCAGATCTCGTTATCCTAATACTTTGACCATGCAAAAAACGAACAGCTAACTCTTCTTTTAATTCAATAGGTTCTAATTGACTAAGAAGTCTGTCCGGAGGATCGAGCATATCGAGTCTTTGAGCAATATCGGCCTCTTCAAAATCCTGCAGGCTGACAGCTTCAGAGATGTCGATGTCCGCAATTTTTGTTCTTCTCAGAGCCGTTAAATGTGCCCCGCATCCGAGAATCTTGCCGATATCTTCGCCAAGCACGCGCACATATGTGCCTTTGGAGCATTTAACTCTAACCACCGCTTCAGGTTTGTTAAAACTTAAAAGTTCAAGCTCGTAAACCGTGACGCGTCTGGGTTCTCTTTCGATTTCTTGTCCCTGACGTGCTAATTCGTATAAACGGACTCCATCTTTTTTTAAAGCGGAATACATCGGCGGGATTTGATCAATCTCACCGGTAAGAGATTCCAGAGCCTTATGAAGCTGTTCTTCGGTGAAATCAACCGGTCTGGTTTCAATAATCTCTCCTTCCACATCTGCTGTCGTAGTTGTTTCTCCGAACTTTATAGAGGCAACATATTCTTTATCAGCGTGAAGTAAATCAGCACTGAACTTTGTAGCCTCTCCGAAGCACAACGGCAACAGCCCCGATGCAAAAGGGTCTAAGGTACCCGTATGACCTGCCTTTTGAGCGTTTAAGGCTCTTCGGGCTTTTTGCAGTGCGGTGTTGCTGGAAAGACCGACTGGTTTATCCAGCATTAAAACACCGTCAATCTTGTCTCCTTTTTTTCTGCGGGACAAAATTTACTCCTTAATCTTTTCAGCGTCCTCTGCGCGGGCCTGCTTAATGAGCTGGTCCATTTCAAAGCCGTCTTCAACGCTCTTGTCGTAGACGAAGTGAAGCTGAGGAACGGTGTGGATCTTCAACAGTTTGAAGATTCTCTGGTAAAGAATCGGAGAGGCACTGTTGAGAGCTTCTTCGGAGGCTTCCGGAGTAGAGCCGATGGAAGTGAAATACACTGTGGCATGGGCATAATCCGGCGTGATTTTAACGCCTGTAATCGTGACTAGACCGATTCTCTTATCGCTTAATTCTTTCGGAATCATTGTCGCCAAATCTCTTTGGATCTGTTCTTCGATACGGTTTGCACGACCCGGTTTGCTTGGTTTAATCATCATTGTTCTCCATTCATTTAAAAAGCAAAAGAGCCCGCCGGCCCTTCTGCTTTCGAATTCTAAGAAGGATTATTCAATCGTTCTTGCGACTTCTTCGACTTCGAAGATTTCAAGTCTGTCATTGACTTGGATGTCGTCATAATTCTTCAAAGAAATACCGCATTCGGCACCGGCCTTAACTTCTTTGACGTCATCTTTGAAACGTCTCAGAGAGTTAATCTCTCCTGTCCAAATGATCACATTGTCTCTTAAAAGACGGACATGTGAATTGCGTTTAACCACTCCTTCGAGCACCATACAGCCGGCAACGGTTCCCACTTTGGGAACGCGGATGACCTGACGGATTTCGACAAGACCGACGTGGTTTTCACGGCGTTCCGGAGCCAACATGCCGCTCATGGCAGCCTTAACGTCATCTACAGCGTCGTAAATGATGTTGTAGTAACGGATGTCAATGCCGTTGTTTTCCGCAAGCTTGCGAGCCTGTGAATCAGCACGAACGTTAAAGCCGATAACTACTGCATTGCTGGCGATAGCCAAGTTGATATCGGATTCACTGATACCGCCGACGGCTGCGTGAACCACGGAGACCTTAACTTCCTTGTTGGAGAGCTTAGTGAGAGCGTGGACCAAGGCTTCCTGAGAACCTTGAACGTCACTCTTGATAACCAAGGACAAGGACTTCTGACCTTCGTCGCCGTCCTTGAACAGGTTGTCAAGCTTAGCTGCCTGCTGGCGGGCAAGCTTAACGTCGCGGTATTTACCTTGACGGTAGTTAGCCAATTCTCTGGCTTTTCTTTCGTCATTGATAACAATGATTTCGTCACCGGCTGCCGGAACATCGGACAAGCCCTGAATTTCCACCGGAATGGAAGGGCCTGCGGAAGTCACGGTCTTGCCGTTTTCGTCCAAGAGGGCTCTTACACGGCCGTAGGTAGCGCCGGCCAAGACAATGTCTCCCTTCTTCAAAGTACCGGACTGAATAAGAACGGATGCAACGGCACCCTTACCTTTATCCAATCTGGATTCGATAACCACGCCTTTAGCAGGAGCATCAACCGGAGCTTGAAGCTCAAGGATTTCAGCCTGCAGAAGGACGTTTTCGAGAAGGTCGTCAACGCCCTGCCCTGTCTTGGCAGAAACCGGGATAAACGGAACGTCGCCGCCGTATTCTTCCGGCATAACTTCGTTGGCTACCAATTCCTGCTTAACTCTTTCAGGGTTGGCATCCGGCTTATCAATCTTGTTGATAGCTACCACCAATGGCACGTTACCGGCTTTGGCGTGAGAAATAGCTTCTTTGGTCTGCGGCATAACACCGTCGTCTGCAGCCACCACCAAAATCACGATATCGGTTGCCTGAGCACCGCGGGCACGCATAGCAGTAAAGGCTTCGTGACCCGGAGTATCCAAGAAAGTAATGATGCCTCTTGGAGTTTCAACGTGGTAAGCACCGATATGCTGTGTAATACCGCCTGCTTCGCCTGCAGCCACCTTGGTTCTTCTGATGTAGTCAAGAAGAGAAGTCTTACCATGGTCAACGTGACCCATGATAGTAACAACCGGAGGTCGCGGTACTTTCGGCACTTCAGCCAATGCGCTTGCTTCTTCTTCCAAGAATGCTTCCGGATCGTCAGCTTTAGCGGCTGTGGCACGGTGGCCCATTTCTTCAACGACAATCATGGCAGTATCTTGGTCGAGCATCTGGTTGATTGTAACCATCTGACCAAGCTTCATCATTTGCTTGATGACTTCGGTTGCCTTGACGCTCATCTTATGAGCCAATTCAGCAACGGTAATGGTTTCAGGAACCACAACGTCACGGATAATCGGTTCTTGAACGGCAGGCTGCTGTCTTTGCGGCATATTGTTCTTCTGCTGCTTGCCGCGTTTATTTCTGCGGTCAGACTTCCAGCCGCCGCCTTCGTCGTTGTTTTCTCCGCCCTTGATCTTCATGGTTCTCTTATGCTGGTTTTCGTCTCCCCAGTTTTCAGAGCGGCGGTTGTCTTTCTGAGCCTTGTTTTCTTTCTTGACGCTGTTCTTATGCTGTTTCTTCTGGCCTTCTTTCGCATCTTTGCTTTCTTCGGCCTTAGCGGTTAAAACACGCTTCGGAGCAGACATCATTTCGCGAATAGCTCTGGCTTCAGCTTCAGCTTTCTTACGGGCTTTTTCACGTTCTTCAGCCAAGCGCTTGCTTTCTTCTTTGGCCTTAGCGGCAGCTTCGGCAGCAGCTTTCTCAGCAGCAGCGCGCTTACGGGCTTCTTCAGCGCGTTTAGCGGCCTCACGTGCGGATTTTTCGGCCTGTTCTTTCTTCAAGCTTTCTTCCTTAGCCAACTTCTGCGCTTCAGCTTCTCTAGCCTTTCTTTCTTCCTCGGCTTTTCTAGCTTCCTCAGCCGCACGGGCTGCGGCTTCTCTGGCTTTCTGTTCAGCTTCAGCCTTAGCTTTAGCTTCAGCAGCTGCTTTTTCAGCAGCAGCCTTGGCCAATGCTTCCTGTTCTTTCTGTCTCAGGATTTCAGCTGCAGCTTTTTCTGCTTCTTCACGAGCCTTAGCCTCGATGTCAGAACGCTTAACCAGAACTTTCTTTCTTCTGACTTCGACTTGGATGGAGTGAGTACGTCCGCCCGATGCAGGCTGAGTAATCACTTTCTTTTCCTTCTTAGTCAAAGTGATCTTTGTCTTGCCCGTGCTGGCGCTGCCGCGGGCGGCTTTCAAGGAATCAAGCAGGATTTGTCTGTCGATGTCATTGATTTCATCGTTGGCATTTCTCTGCGGACGACCTGCATTTTTGAGCTGAGCCAAAATTTCTTCAACCGGTAATTTCAGATCTGCCGCTAAACTAGATACAGTGTTTTGTGTCATATAGTTCTTTTTCTCCTATTACCGTATTGATTAGTTGTCCCAATGAGCACGGGCTGCAACGATTAATTTTTGTGCATCCTGCTCTTCCATATTTGTCATTTCCACGAGTTCTGCAGTGGACAAATCAGCCAAATCGTCCAATGTCTTTACGCCCTTCTTGCTCAGCTGGGCCACGAGATCATGATCCATACCCGGGAGTTCTAAAAGCTTAGGATCGGCTGTTTTTAACAATTCTTCTCTTTCAAGAGCTTGAGTAATCAAACCTGTACGAGCTCTGGAACGAAGTTCGCGGATAGTATCTTCGTCGAAATCTTCCATTGCGAAGAGTTCGTCTTCCGGACCGTAGGCAAGGTTTTCAAGAGTGTCGATGCCGTTTTCGATCAAGGCTTCTGCTACTTCTTCGTCTACTTCAAGGTACTGCATAAGCTTGCTGCGGATTTCACCGATTTCTTTTTCTTTCTCTTCAGCAGCTTCTTCAGCGGTCATCACGTTGATATCCCAACCAGTGAGCTTAGAAGCAAGCTTCACGTTCTGGCCGGAAGCACCAACGGCTCCTTTCTTGTTTTCCTGGTCAACCACAACGTCCATTTTGCCTGCGTCCGCATGTACAACAACGGAGGTTACAGTGGCAGGAGCCAAAGCACTGACGACATACTCAACAGGCTGGTCGGACCAGCGAACAATATCAATACGTTCGTTATTTAATTCTTTCGTAACGTTTTGAACACGGCTGCCTTTGACGCCGACGCAAGTACCGATCGGATCGATTCTCTTGTCCTTGACCTGAACGGCGATCTTGGCTCTCTGGCCCGGTTCTCTGGCTACATTCTTAATTTCAAGCAGGCCTTCGTTGATTTCAGGAACTTCCAACTTCAAGAGTTCAATCAAGAATTCGTTGCAAGCACGGCTCAAAATGACCTGCTGCTGTCTGGAAGCCGGATCAATCTTAGAAACATAAGCGCGGATACGGTCATTGGTTCTCAGCAATTCATGAGGAATGCACTCGCTCTTCGGCAGTCTTGCTTCAATCTTGCCGATTTCAACAATCCAGTCCCCGCCGACATTCTTACGGATTTGACCGTGAACAATCTTCTGATCTTTGTAGAGGTTCTTGAATTCTTCAAGATTCTTGGTTCTTTCGGCTTCTCTCAATTTCTGAAGAATGACCTGACGGGCGTCAGTCGCGAATCTACGGCCCGTGACGCTGTAATCTTTGAGTTCCTGACGGACATAATCGCCGACATTCATTTCGCCCTGGTCAGAGTAATCTTCTTTGGCTTCCCACTGAAGAATCTGACGGTCCGGCTCCTGAAGGCCCTGATCGTCAGGAACGACGAGCCATTGACGCCAAACCTGGTAGTCACCGGTTTTAGGGTCTACTTTTACTGCGATATCAGCGTCCTCACCCGGGAATTCGGATTTCTTAACAGCACTGGCGATAGCACTTTCGAGTGCCATCAGTACTAACTCCTTATCGACACTCTTTTCATTTGCAAGGAGTTCTACGTAGTCAAGCAGATTCTTATTCATTTATTTTGAACCTCTAAAATCTAAATCGGCCAATAAAGAGGCGCGTTCAATGTCTTTAAACGGAATATTGAGGATGACAGGAGCGGCCTGAGCTTCTCCTGACTTTTTGGCTTTGGCTTTAGCTT
>UQNA01000042.1 GCA_900542195.1 uncultured Sutterella sp.
AGCGACAGGAACCCGCAAATTGGCTCATCAAACGAGCTTGGGCACCACTAGGGCATAATTCAAATTTAAAAGCTCGTCTTATCAGCATCTCCGCTTCCTCACCTCCCCGGAAGATTATAATTTAACCATGCCCTCAAGTACTGATATTAGGCACGGCAGACATTGCCTTTTTAATTTACATGTTCATTTGGTTTTTGTCACTAAGTATAGACGTGCGGTATTTACTAAACAAATCTTGGACGATTTGAGAGTAATTTTTTCTTCAGTTTGTGATGATTTTGAAGCTCATTTGGTAGAGTTTGACGGCGAAAAAGATCACGTACATTTGTTAATTACTTACCCGCCTAAAGTCTCTGTATCTCGTTTAGTTAATTCTCTGAAAGGTATATCAAGCCGCCTAATTCGAAAAAATTATCCCTCCGTACGTGATCAATTATGGGGAGCTGCTCTTTGGTCTCCTTCTTATTTTGCCGCGAGTTGCGGAGGCGCTCCCATTTCTATTATTAAACAGTATATTGAGCAGCAGAATACGCCTGACTGAAAAAATTTTAGACCCGGCCCTTATATCACCGCCCTAAATGACGGTGTTTTACGGGCCTTTCTGATAAAGAAATAGCCGAAAAACTAGATTTTCAAATTCTCTGCTGAAACGGGTTTGCCCCAGAGCATAGAGATAATCTCCTGAGTTTTAGGAGTCAAACCTGTAATCAAAAATCTTTCTGTTCCTTGTTTTCCGAGTTCCAAGCTTCCTTGTTTTTCCAGTTGGTGTAAGACTTGCTTAGCCACGGCCGGGCTAGGATCATAGACCATCACATTCGGTCCCAAAGCCTCGGAGATTTGTTTTTTTAGAAACGGATAGTGTGTGCACCCTAGAACCGTAAAGTCAGCGTTGGCCTCTTTGATTGGCTTTGTGTACTTCTCGATTAAGTCAATGGTTTCAGGAGCGTCCCAAGCACCGTTTTCGACGCAATTCATCAGCCCTGAACATTTCATGGAGACTACTTTGACTTTATTGTCCGGGTTGTAGGTATTCAATAATTTTTGATAACGTTCGCTGGAAATTGTGCGCGTTGTTGCCATGACCCCAACCGCTCCGGTCTTAGTGTTCAGAACAGCAGGCTTTAAAGCCGGTTCTACGCCAATCACGGGAATAGACACTTTTGTTCTGAGGATATCTATAGCGGCAGCTGTTGCGGTATTGCAGGCCACGACGATGGCTTTGGCATTATGTTTGAGGAAAAAGTCCGAGATCTTGAGAACCCTTTCAATTACAAAGGCTTCGGTTTGATCACCGTAAGGAGCGTTTCCGCAATCTCCGACATAGAGAATGTCCTCGGAGGGCAGAATTTTACGAACTTCTCGGGCAATTGAGAGACCTCCCAACCCGGAGTCAAAAATACCAATTATTCCTTTTTGCACGCAAGTTTCCTTTCTTGAATATATCTAGGCAGCCACGAGCTGATAATGACACTGGCTACCACTAGGACGCCGCCGAAGGCTGCCATCAGGCCGATTTTCTCTCCGACGAGCCAACCGATAATCCCAGCAAACACAGGTTCTAACGTGTAAATGAGAACGGCCTTTGTCGGGGAGACTGTCTTTTGAGCCCAGTTGATTACGATTTGATTGAAAGCGATCATTCCGGCCAGAATGGCTATGCAGACAATCAAAGTCGGATTACAACTGACATAAACGTCTTCAAACGCAATGGTATAAGCGGTGCTCCAAGCTGCTACCACGGTCAGCTGAGTTAAACAAAAGGCTTTTGGATTGCATTGAGTCGCGAATTTTCCGATAACAATAATTTCTAATGCGCAAGCCAAAGCCGAGGCAATGGTTAGCCATTCTCCGAAACTGCCCGAAAAAGAAAGTTTCGTTGGGTCAAGAATCAGCAGCATGCCCCCGAAAGCAACGGCAATACCAAGACCAACCGTTAATTCAGGAACTTTTCTGAACAGAATTAACTGCAGCAAAGGGACAAAAGGCACATACAAAGCGGTTAGAAAGGCCGAGATAGAGCTTGGAATTGTTTGAAGGCCTACGGTCTGAAGAAAATATCCGAAGAAGATGCAGGTGCCGGCCCAGAGTCCGCCCATCCAGTCTACCCGGGTAATGTTATTTAATTCTTTGCCCATGATAAGAGCTGTGAGCAAAGCACCTAAGATAAATCTAGACGTGACTAAAAGCCCCGGAGAGATGCTTTCCAGGGCTGTAGCAATGAGAATGAAGGAGCTTCCCCACAGAAAACAGACGGAGACGAGCCCCCATTCGGGTGAAATATGTTTAAGACTTTTTCCTATTTCCATTTACGTTTCGCTTGGGACTTATTGATTTTTTTGAATAAGAAAAACTTGTTTTTTTGTGATAAGAGGAAGCTTCGAAAGATTCGTTTTCCTGCAGATAACGCCATTTACCGACGGGCAGTTTTCCTAGATTGATGCCGCCGATTCTGACTCGTTTTAATTGAAGAACTTTTAAGCCCACGGCTTCGCACATTTTACGAATTTGGCGGTTTCTGCCTTCGCGCAGAACAAATCGAAGCTGATTGTCATTAATCCATTCGACTTTTGCTCGAAGAAGTTTTTTACCGTCAATTTCGAGTCCGAAGTTCAAGAGCTGAAGCTTTTCTTCCGGGAAGTCAGCATTAGAAGTGCCGTCGGCCGGGGTGACGCGCACAATGTATTCTTTGTCTACATTGCTTTCTTCGCCGATGAGCTTTTTAGCAACTCTGCCGTCTTGCGTGAGAACGAGAAGTCCTGTGGAATTAATATCCAAACGTCCTGCTGGTACTAAACCTTTTCTTTGGAAAGGTTTAAAGACCTTTTTAACAGGATCTTCTGACCAATGATTTTCATCAGTAATCAAGACCTTTGCCGGCTCATAGCCGTCTTCTGCCTGTCCGCTGACATAACCGAGCGGTTTATTAAGCAGGATAGTGACTTTTTCGGCCTGTTCGGTTTTTGCCGCATTATTGATAGTTATTATTTGATCAGGACGTATTTTGGTGCCGAGCTCGGTGATTTTGACGCCGTCGACGCTTACCCAGCCTTTTTCAATCCAAGAATCTGCTTCACGGCGTGAGCAAATGCCGAGTTCTCCCATTCTCTTAGAGAGACGAACCAGACCCGTGTCGGGGGACTTCTCTTGTTCAGACATACTTATTCCTTTATAGCCGAAGCTCTTGTCAGACGATCCAAAACGCCTGCCGAGGACGGAGAATACTCAGGAGGAACAACAAAAATTCTGTCAATATCCTCTTTATCGAGGTCATGCATCCATTGATAAAGATGGGCAGAAAGTTCCGGTACTGAAGAGTAGGCAAATGTTTTTTCTGATACCGGTTTAAATCGACGGGCAATTTTTTCCGGCGCAATTAGACCGAATGTTTTGAATTGTCTTGCCAGAAATTGAGTTTTACCAGGCAAATCTTCGACTGAGACCATTTCCATCTTGTGCTTCGGAGCGTAGTGGCTCTTTAAAGTACCGGAGACTCTCGGAGAGTTGTACACGGTGCCGTGCATGACAGGTTTACCGATAACAGAGGAGATTTGATCGGAGTCTATCGCTCCCTCCCGCAAGATTCTCGGTGTATCGCCTGAAAGATCCAGAATGGTGGATTCAATGCCCACCTCGCACGGACCGCCGTCGATAATGAGGTCCACCTTGCCTTCAGGCTTCTCACCTAAACCATCGCGTACGTGCTGAGCAGTGGAAGGGCTGATCCGTCCGAAAGAGTTGGCACTTGGTGCAGCCAGTCCTTTCCCTTGTCCCCTGTCAAAGATTTCTAAAAGGCGGTGAGCAATCGGGTGAGAAGGACAACGTAAAGCTACCGTGTCCTGTCCTCCGGTCACAAAGCCTTTAGCAACATCTGATTTTCTTAGAATGATCGTCAAAGGGCCGGGCCAGAAGGCATCCGTTAACTTTTTTGCATCTTCGTTAAAGTCGCTGACCCAACGAGGAATCGCCTTGGCGTTGGCTAAATGAACAATCAAAGGATGATTGGACGGCCGGTTTTTTGCTTTATAGATGGACTCTACAGCCTCTTGATTCTCAGCATCCGCCGCCAAACCGTAAACAGTTTCCGTCGGGATGCCGACGAGGCCTCCGTTGTCCAAAATTTTTATTGCTTTTTGAAGCAGATCGTTATCGAGCATATCCGGTTATTTACAAAATCAGAATGGCTAATTTTAATGTTCAAACGGCCGGTTAAGTTCACCGGCCGTTTGATTTGAGTGCATTAAGTTATATGTGCTCAGGCTTGGGAAGACCGATGGCATCGCAGACCTGAAGAGCGCACTTCATCGCTTCTTCGGGAGTAGAGCCTACACAAGTAATGTGTCCCATCTTTCTGCCTTTTCTCGCGTCTAATTTGCCGTACAAGTGCAGTTTGGCGTGCGGGAAGGCTAAGACCTTATCCCAATCCGGTTCAAACTTGTTGCCGTCGGGCTTAAACCACAGATTGCCCAAGATGTTGAGCATGACGGTATATTGAATTTGGGTGGTGTCTCCCAAAGGCATATTTGTCATGGCCCGAACCTGCTGGTCATATTGACTGCTGATGCAGCCTTCGATAGTGGCGTGGCCGGAGTTGTGAGGACGTGGCGCTAATTCATTAACAATAATTTCGCCGTTTTCGAGAATAAAAAATTCGACGCAAAGAACACCGACATAGTCGAGACTATTGACAATGTGCTTGGCAATAGAACGAGCCTTGTCTGCTTGTTCTTGACTGATTCTTGCCGGCATGATGGATACTGCCAAGATGCCGTCACGATGTTCGTTCTCAGAAACCGGGAAGGTTGTTGCTTTGCCCATGGCGTTGCGGGCTGAAATCACGGATACCTCTCTCCAGAGAGGAAGCATTTTTTCGAGTACGCATTTAACTTTACCGAGGGTATTGAATGCTTCACTCAATTCTGCTTTATTTTTGACGCGGACTTGGCCTTTGCCGTCATAGCCCAAGCGGGCTGTTTTCAGAATACCGGGGAAAAGGCTTTCATCGACGTTTTCAATATCCTGAGCAGACGCAATTAAGCAGTGAGGAGCGACGGGCGCGCCGATGGAACTCAAGAAAGACTTTTCGTCCAAGCGATCTTGAGTAATAGAGACGGCCTTGGCAGCAGGGGAATCCTGCGTCATCTCAGCGAGGATTTCTAAGCTATCGGCCGGAACGTTTTCAAACTCAGTCGTGACGGAAAGACACTTCTCTCCTAATTTTTCCAAGGCCGAGCGATCGGTGTAAGCAGCGCAAAGATGCATTTCACTGACGGCTGCAGCCGGGGCGTGCGGATCTTTTTCCAAAACGCAGACTCTGTACCCAAGCGTAGCGGCAGCCTGTGCGAACATGCGGCCTAACTGGCCGCCTCCAAGAAGGCCGAGCCAGGCGCCCGGCAAAATTGGTTCATGACTCATAACGATCCTTAAGCGGGAAGTTCCATTGCACGGGCTTTGGCGTTTTGTGCTTTGCGGAATTCAGCAAGCTTTTCGGCTAACCCCGGGCAAGTTGTGCCGAGAATCTCTACGGCGAAAAGGGCGGCGTTGGCTGCGCCGGCCTCACCGATAGCAAATGTGCCGACAGGAACGCCTTTAGGCATTTGGACGATAGAGTACAAAGAGTCGACGCCCTTTAAATAACGGGAAGGGACGGGAACACCGAGAACCGGAAGCGTCGTTTTAGCGGCAAGCATTCCGGGTAAGTGAGCTGCGCCGCCGGCACCGGCGATGATGACTTTAATGCCGCGTTCTCTGGCAGTTTCGGCATATTTGAACATTTCATCGGGCATACGGTGTGCGGAAACGACCTTTGCTTCATAAGGTACACCGAAATTTTTCAGCATTTCGACGGCGTTGCCCATGACTTCCCAGTCGGAGTTGGACCCCATCAAAACGCCTACCACCGGGGATTCAATTTTTTCTGTCATGAATTTTTTCCTCTAGATAGCGACGAAGGCGCACGAGTGCGCCTTGTTTTCGAGATTCTAAATTAAGCTTCTACGCCTTTACCTGTTAAGCGCTTCAAGGCTTCTTCATATTTTTCACTGGTCTTTTGAAGAATTTCTGCCGGAGCTCTCGGAGCCGGAGCTTTCTTGTTCCACGGCTGAGTTTCAAGCCAATCACGGATGAACTGCTTGTCAAAGCTTGGTTCGGACTGACCGACTTTATATTGATCAGCAGGCCAGAATCTGGAGCTGTCGGGAGTAAGGATTTCGTCCATCAAGACGACCGTGCCGTTTTCATCCAAGCCGAATTCAAATTTTGTATCGGCAATGATGATGCCTTTAGTGGCAGCGTAATCAGCGGCTTTCTTATAAAGTTTCAATGTGTAGTCACGGATTTTTTCAGCAATTTCCGGACCGACCAACTCAACGACTTGTTCATAGGAGACGTTTTCGTCGTGATGGCCTGCTTCTGCCTTAGCAGCAGGAGTAAAGATTGGTTCAGGAAGTTTTTCGCTTTGCTTTAAGCCGGCGGGAAGCTTAACACCGCAGACCGTGCCGTTTTGCTGGTATTCTTTCCAGCCGCTGCCGGCCAAATAGCCGCGGGCGACGCATTCAACGAGGATTGGTTTGAGTCTCTTAGCGACAACGGCACGTCCTTTAACCTGGTCTCTTTCTTCAGGAGCAACCACAGATTCAGGATCAATACCTGTCAAATGGTTAGGAACGATACCGTCCAATTCTTTGAACCAGAAGTCAGTTAATCCCGTGAGAATTTTTCCTTTGTTAGGAATAGGGTCGTCGAGAATCACGTCGAAAGCAGAGATTCTGTCGCTGGCTACGATCAAAAGTTTGTCTTCTCCGACAGCGTAGCTGTCTCTAACTTTTCCTCTATAGACTAAGGGGAGAGATTTAATAGAGGTTTTAACAATTTCGGCCATTTAAAGTCCTCGGTGGAATTGAAAATGACGGTAAAAAAAGTGCACCGTCTTTGGTGCACATTTTAATTAAACCAACTCGTCTATAACCAGCTCAAAGCTTTAAATTTCCGTACTTTTCCGACAGGTTACTGCTGTTTTACAAAAGCGCTTTGAGCCAGCAGGGCAAAGAAAGGCTGGGCTTTCTGCATGGCTTCCTGAAGCTGCACCTCGGTTTGTCCTGACTTCTTGGTGATTTCGGCGGCTAACAAAATTGTTTTGCCTTCGAGAGGAACGGCATAGTAGGTCACGGCGTTTTTAGACTCAGAAGTGACAGGGTACTCCAGATATTTAATCTGAGAATTTTCCAGTTTCTTTGCTGTGGTACCCGGCTTGTCTTTTTCCAAACCAGCCATAATGCTGTCAACGGTTGCACCCTCCGGAGTGCTGATCAGAGAGACGGCGTATGGACCGTCGCCGGACTCGCTTCTCCATGTCATCAATGTTGTGCCGTTAGCATTCAGATCTTGGCTGACATCCCAAGAAATCGGAAGCTGGATAGTCAAAGGTGCTTCAAGTCCTTTAACTTGGACATTGACCATCTTGCGGTAACCGGCCTGCCATTCGTCCATCGGGTTTGGATAACGCATGGACAGAAGATAGGGGACGAGCGGATCGATTACTTTTTCTTCGGTGCCTGCCTTGAAATTGTTAATCCAAGCTTCGGCCTTATCCATTCTTTCTTTACTGAAAGTATCGTTCATCCATTTGGTGACTTGGTCTTTGGCTTCGCCGCCTTTTTCAACTCCCTGCTGCCACTTTTCTTTAAATTGGTCTTTGATGCCGGGCCACTTCTCTTTCAATTCCTGAGAGTACTTGTCTACTTCTCCCGGAGTTTTATCTGCCCAATTCTTGACGGTATCCGTTATGGAATCAAAGAAAGAGGTTGCTTTCTGACCGAAGCTTTCTGTAGCAGGAGCATTTTGGACTGCTGCCGGCGCATCGGAAGCGGTTTGGGCCTGAACTGAAGAAAGTGCAGCGGCTGCAAGCACTGCAAGCACTGCAAGCAAAGTCTTCTGATACATAATAAAATTTCCTTTTTATTAATCGGATAAGAGAAGAGTACACGTTCTTAGCTGAAGCTTGGAAGTTCGACTCTCAAAAAGAACACTCCGAATCGTTTTTTGTTAAAGGTCTTTTCAATGGTTTTCCGCTGGCAAATTTGGTTTTTAATTTCTTTCCTGGCCGTGGCCTCCTGGAGTTTGTACAACTCTATGAATTCTTACGGAGAAGGAGAAGAACTGGGGAAAACCAACTGGGAATATGCCATCAAACAAGACTTACCGTCCTTGGAAGCTTTCTGTCAGAAAAAAGGTTTAACCTCAACCGCAAAAGAGCCTGCTGTATATAGCTCAGCGCCTTTTTCCGATGAAAATCCTTTGTTTTGTTCTCCGACTTTAGAGCAAGCAAAAGCTTCTTACGGACTGTTTGTTCAAACTCAAGCAAGAAAAGCCAGCATTCGGCTGACTTTTCAATTTATCGGCTGCTGGATAGCCATTCTTCTTATCTGTTTCTGTGCGATGAAGTTCATCAACAGAAATCAGAAAAAGAAGGAATCTAATTAATTACCATCTCGGATTTCTTCTCGAAGTTTTTTAGCAGCTTCGTAGGGAGAGGCTGCTCCGCAGATGGCAGAGACGACAGCAATACCGTCTACGCCGGTCAGCATCGTCTCTTTGGCGTTAGATGAGTTAATTCCGCCGATAGCCACCACCGGTAAGGAAGTTTGCTTCTTGAGTGCCTTGAGCTCTTGGAGCCCGATAGCTTTGCCGGCGTCCTTTTTAGTGGCCGTTGCAAAAACCGGACCAATGCCCAAATAATCAACATCCTCAGTGACCGTCTGCATTTCTTCTTGGCTGCCGACGGAAAGACCGATGATGACATTTTTTCCCATCAGCCTTCTGACTTCATCCACGGGCAAATCTGCTTGCCCTACATGAACACCGTCAGCTCGGCAAATTAAAGCGATATCGAGATGGTCGTCAATGATTAAAGGCACACCTGTTCCGCAAAGGGCCTTCTTTAACAGAAGAGCGGCATCAAGCTGTTTGCGTTTTTTCCATTCAGGGGCACGCAGCTGGACAACGGTGGCCCCGCCACGAACAGCCTCTAAGGCGGTTTCAACCATCTGTTCCGGTGTCGGACACAGATTAGCGTCCAAAACCAGATATAAAGACAGATCGATTGGATTAGGCATTAAAGTCTTCCGGTTTCAAGTTGTATAGGGCATCCAAGTAGGCGACATGGAAGGAGCCGGGGCCTTTGGAGTCAGCGGCGGCTTTTTCGGAGGCCTTTTTAACATAGGCGCAGCAGGCGGCTGCAGCTTCAAGTTTGTTATCCGTGCTGCTGATAAAAGCGGCAATTAAAGTGGACAAAGAGCATCCTGTTCCGACAACCTTCGTAATTAAGGGGTTCCCGCCTTCAGCTGAATAGGTGGTCGTGCCGTCCGTGATGTAATCTGTCTGACCGGTGACGACCACGATAGAAGAATAGTGTTCGGCCAGTTCAACGGCTGCCTGTACGGCAGAATCGGAAGAGTCAGTACTGTCTACGCCTTTTCCGCCGGATCCTTGACCTGCAAGGAATTTGATTTCAGAGGCGTTTCCGCGAATGACGTCAGGACCGGTTCTCATCAATTCAAAGATGATCTTGTCACGCCAAACGAGGGACCCCGCGGCTACCGGATCCAAGACCCATGGTTTTCCTAACTCTCTGGCTTTTCGGGCGGCGGCTTTCATGATTTGGACTCGCATTGAAAACGGCGTTCCGACATTAATGGACAGACCATCGCAGATGCCGACAAAGTCTTCTGCCTCGCCTTCTCCGACAACCATGGCAGGAGAAGCGCCCGCAGCTAACAAAACATTTGCGGTAATTTCTTGGACCACTTCATTGGTCACACAATGAATCAAAGGATTCTTTCTTCTAAGGAGACTCAAATATTCAGCTACTGAAGAGCCGGGGATGAACTGGACAGCGGTCATTACTTTTAGCAGAGTAAATAATAAAGCACCTAGTTTAAGGCTAAGTTTTTAAGAAAAAACGAAACCCGGCAACCAGGTGCTCAAATAGACAGAAAAACTTTTACCAGGCCAAATAGGCTTGTCTGAGCATATAAACGCAAAGGCAGCAGAGCAGGCAGGCAAAGCATTTTTTGAGAGGCTTCACATCGATAGAGTGGGCGACCTTTGCTCCGAGGGGAGCAAAAAGGACACTTGGAATAGCCAAAGCGAATAAAGCCGGGATGCAGATATAGCCAATGTCAACAGGCCATTGCGGGAGTCCCTGGACGTTCCATCCGCTGATGATGTAGCCCATGGTACCGAATAAAGCGATTGGGAATCCTAAAGCGGCGCTGGTTGCCACAGCATTGTGCATTTTGACATTGCACCAAATCATCCAGGGGACAGAAATGAAGCCGCCGCCGGCGCCCACTAAGGCCGAAAGGATACCGATAATGGTACCGACAAATATGCGGCCGATATTTCCGGGGAGTTCTCTGTCAGCTTTCGGGCGCTTATTCATGAACATCTTGAAAGCAGAAAAACCAACGAAACAGCTGAAAATCAAAGAGATCCAAAATGTAGAAAGCAGGCTGGCAATTTGCGCTCCAAGGAGAGCGCCGAGCAAAATTCCCGGTGCAACGGAGGCGACTACATTCCAAAGAACAGCTCCTCTTTTATGATGAGCTCTAACTGAGGAAAGGGAAGTAAAAGTGATGGTTGCCAAGGAAGTGGCGATGGCAACATGAACAATATGATCTTGGGGAATGAGCGAAGCAGGGATGAGCATGATCAGGAAAGGCGTCATAATCATTCCGCCGCCGATTCCTAAAAGGCCTGCTAAAAATCCGGTGCAGCATCCTAGTGCAGCGAGGAGCGCAATTGTTTGTAATTCCACTTGAACCTCTTTTCTTGTGTAACTTGTGTCTTGGGAAAGTTTTAGTAATAGAAAACAAATCAGGAATATAACGCTTAGATACCGATGATTACGGGACTGAAAGGACAAGATTCGGGAAAAATCGGATTTTCTCTTTGCCTTCGAAGTGCTATCACCTCTTCTTGGAGCGGGTGAATTTTTGAAAAATCAGGAACTCGAAACCGGCTTTTTGTTGTGCAGGGATGCCAGCGCAGGTTTGCGATCGATAAATTTGGAAGGTAAAGATGGATAAAGACTACTTTGAAGGATTTCGGCTAAACGAAGAAATTACCTTAAGGAAGATAGAAATCTTTTTGTCTTTCATGGAGACAGGTAATTTGGGTAAAACAGCTGAAGCTTTAAATATGAGTTCGGTCAGTATTCATCGTGCACTTCATTCTCTGGAAGACGGTTTGGGCTGTCCTCTGTTTTCTCACCGCGGGCGACTCCTGCGTCCTTTGGAGACGGCCAAGCTTTTTCAATCTCATTGCCAAGAAGTCATCGATCATTTGACCCATGCGGTTGAACTCACAAAAATTGCGGGCGGCGTCGGCAGTCCCTTGGTGAAAGTAGGCACTTTATATTCTCTTACTATCCGTACACTTCCGCATTTGATTAATGCTTCGAAACTGCGCCGCCCGGGAATTGAATTCGAATTAACAATGGGTTCAAATGAGAAGTTATTGTCTAAGCTTGACAGAAACGAGCTTGACCTCATTGTCATTGCTTTAGATGAGCAAAGTGATTTGCCAAGCCATTTTGAAATCCTGCCCCTCTTTGTTGACGAACTTTTTCTCGCCACTCCCGCCTGGATGAAAATCCACACTCAAGAGGCTGTTCCTTTGTCTGCCTTTGAAAATGAGCGGTTTATTACTTTGGCACCGGGCTTTGCTACCTATGAAGATTTTCGGCAGCTGTTTAAGAAGGCGGACATTGCTCCTAAACACATTACCGAAGTAAAGGATATCTTCTCTGCTTTGAGTTTAGTAAACGCAGGTGTCGGGGTTTCCATTCTGCCGGGAAGAATGGCTGCCGTTTATCCGGATACCGTTAAATTTATTCCTCTTCAGCCTCCATGCCGCAGAAGTCAATCCATCACAATGGTATTTAAGCGCAGCAGGCAGCATGAGCCGAATATTTTGGCACTCGTGGCTGAAGGAAGAATGTTTGCGCGGAGTCTAAGGAATAAAAAATAGCTTTACTGCATGAATTCGAGCTGGTCGAAGATTTCTTCCATACCCATGGTTTGGGCACTGACGCATAAACTTTCCAAGAATGCTTTTTTAGTTAGTCCCGTCAACGTTTCTCCCGGAGGCATTTCAATTGCAACATTGCAGCCTCTTTGGAAAACACTGACCATGGCTTCATGCCATTGGGTTCTGCGGCACATATTAAAGAGAAGATCTTCTTTGAGTTTTGCCGGATCAAAAATCGCTCGGCCGGTAGAGCAGCTGATGTAAGTAATGCGGGGTCTGGACAACTCTACCTCCGAGAATTCTTCGGCAAGGGCGTTTGCGGCACCGTTAAGCAGTTCGCAGTGTGAGGGGACCGTAATCTTAATGCGAACACATTTGACCGCACCGGCTTTTAAGGCTGCCGCGGAGGCGTTGCTCATTTTTTCATCACTGCCTGCGATAACGATTTGATCTTCAGCGTTGTAATTGGCGATGAAGCACCCGGCATCCGTACAAATTTGCTCAACCGTTCCTAAGGTCAATCCGACGACGGCAGTCAAACCGTATCCGGTGGGATAGGATTCCTGCATCAAGGTTCCTCTTCTATAAACCATTTTCAGCGCGGTTTGTATGGGAAATGCACCTGCTATCACAGCGGCGGGAAAGGCGCCGATGGACAGTCCTGCAGTAAAGGACGGTTTTAGACCTTTTTGAATGAAGTCATTGGCCCAACTAACACCGCAAATAAGAAGGGCAGCTTGAACATTGGCATTGTGTTGGAGAGCATCTTCGGTCGTGAGGTCGTTTATGCTTTTGTTCAAGGTTCGGACGCAGAGGTCTTCATAGAAATCGCGGTTTGTAATCCCGTCTAGCATGCCGGGATATTGAGAGCCTTGACCTGGAAAAGAGAAGAGGATTTTACGCATAAGATCACCAAGGATTGTCGGTTAAGAGCGGACCGGTGTTTGTTTTAAGGAGAACCTTCTTCGTTCTCAGCCATTCTTTATAAGAGAATCCGCCTTTAGAAGTTTGAATCTGAATATCAAGTTGGAATTTGGGCGTCAGAATCCAAAATTTTAACGAAGCTAAACAGTTCATCTCTTCTTCATTATTGGCTCGGACAACTAAATCAATATCGCTTGTATCTCGAAAATATTGTTTTCCGACGGCTAAGGAAAAACCGAAAGAACCGGAAATTCCCCATCTCACTGAATTTTTTAAATTCTCATTTGTTTGAATAAATTCTGAGAAATCTTTTAAGTAGTCGAGTTGAGGAGATTTAAGCTCAGTCGTTAGAAGAAGTTCAACTGCATCTTCCGGAGAGAATTTCTTTAAGACATCCTGACTTGAAATAAAGCTGCCGTATCGCTGACTTCTCTTCGTTCCTCGGAAACCGACGGGTATTTTTTCTAATGAGAAAGTGTCTCGTCTGACGACGCATGGAAGACCTTCTTTAATCGAATCTTGCGCCCAGGCAGGAGCTTCATCCGGCAGAAGAGTCTGCGGACGCAGAAAAAGAAGATCGTGCGGAAGAAAAGCTTTGAGGTTCATGCCATCAATGATAAAGGAGTCTGAGGAAACGGTCAGAGTTGAAAGAAAAAAAGTGAAACGGTCAAGAAAACAAAAAATAATCTGCTTAATACATTAAATACATATAGTTAAGATTAATTCAAAGAGCTTTGAATCAAAATTTTCATTAAATTAAAGGTAATGAAGTGACGTGAATACTTATTGAAAGAAGCCGGCTGAATTTTCATAATTTGGAGAAACAATCACATTCCCAAAGGAGCAATAAATGCAGTTTGGCTCAGAGCCTAAAATTTGGGACAAACGCCGCCGCTTGAAAAAAGAGCGGCTGTCCCGCTTAAAACAAAACGGTAAGGTTATTCCAACTGAAAATATCGTTGCAGCCTTAGAGGCCGTTATTGAACCAGGCAACAAGGTCGTTCTTGAAGGTAATAATCAGAAACAGGCAGATTTTCTCGCCAGATCTTTATGCGAAGTCAATCCGGATAAAGTTCATGATCTGCACATGATTATTCCCAGCATGAGTCTTCCGGAACATTTGGACGTGTTTGAAAAAGGCATCGCCAGAAAGTTAGATTTCTCCTACTCCGGGGCACAAAGCCTAAGAACTTCACAGCTTCTTGAAGACGGTGCGTTGGAAATCGGTGCCGTTCATACTTATATCGAACTTTATTCCCGTCTCTACGTTGATCTCATCCCCGACGTTGTATTGGTTGCTGCTTACGCTGCAGACAGAGAAGGCAATCTCTATACCGGACCGAGCACGGAAGATACTCCGGCACTTCTCGAAGCGGCTGCCTTCCATGACGGCATCGTGATTGCTCAGGTCAATGAGATTGTTGACGATCCGAAAGACTTGAGACGCGTTGATATACCCGGTTCCTGGGTTGATTTAATTGTTAAGAGCGACAAGCCTTTCTTTATCGAACCGTTGTTTACCCGCGATCCCCGCCAGATCAAAAATCAGCATGTTCTGATGGGCATGATGGCGCTGAAGGGCATCTATGGGCGTCACATGGTTCAGTCTTTGAACCACGGTATTGGTTTTAATACCGCAGCTATTGAACTTCTTCTTCCGACTTACGGTGAAGAACTGGGTCTTAGAGGCAAGATTTGCAAAAACTGGTGCTTGAATCCGCATCCGACGTTAATTCCTGCTATTGAAAGCGGCTGGGTTGAAAGCGTTCACTCATTCGGCGGTGAACTCGGCATGGAAAAATACATGGCTGCACGCCCGGACGTATTCTTTACCGGTGCTGACGGAAGCATGCGTTCTAACAGGGCTTTCTGCCAAATGGCAGGCCAGTACGCGGCCGACATGTTTATCGGCTCAACTTTGCAGATTGATGCCGAAGGCAATTCCTCTACCGTTACTAAAGGACGTCTATCCGGTTTTGGGGGAGCTCCTAACATGGGCCACGATCCTCACGGAAGACGCCACGCCACAAAAGCATGGCTAGACATGATCAAAGAACCGAGTCCGACTGCCCGCGGTCACAAGCTGGTGGTTCAGATGGTAGAAACTTTCCAGGCTAAGGCTAAACCGACATTCGTCGAAAACTTAGAAGCCGTTCAGGTTGCTAAGGATGCCGGAATGCCTCTTGCCCCGATCATGATTTACGCTGATGACGTCACTCATCTTCTGACGGAAGAAGGAATCGCTTACTTGTACATGGCTGATTCCATGGAAGAGAGAAAGAAGATGATTGCGGCAGTCGCAGGGATTACCGATATTGGTCTTAGAGCAGACCCGAAGGATGTCGAAAAACTGCGTCAGTCCGGTAAGGTGGCCTTCCCATCTGATTTGGGAATCGACAAGTCCAGAGCTACCCGCTCCATGCTTGCAGCCAAGAGCATTGCTGATTTGGTTGAGTGGTCCGGCGGTTTGTATGAACCACCGGCAAAATTCCGGAGTTGGTAATGAATTCTTTCTCCTCCGATCTTCACTTTCTGGCTGCAAATGCTTCTTTAGCTTTGATGGAAGAGGCGTTCTTGGCCCCGAAGCCCGGATTAGTAGACAGGAGAAGCAGCGGCAGCCATTCTGATATGGATTTGACCCTGATGGAGAGGTCCGCACAATGTCTCGAACCGTTCTTCCTGGAGATGGCAAAAGTCTCTTGGGGAAGGGAAGTTGATGCAGTACTTCGGGAAGAGATTGGACTGATCGGCAGAGAGGCGGAAGCCCGGATGCTTTCTGTGACCGGAGGTGTGAACACGCATAAAGGGGCAATCTGGTCATTAGGACTTTGCAGTTCCGTGTTGGCATCGCATCGGATGAATACGTCAAAGAGCCGATTCTTCCAAGATATTGCCAAATTAGCGTCCACCGAAGACAGAAAGGCATCCTCACATAAACCGACACACGGCCAAACGGTTAAGCGGCTTCATGGCTTAACGGGAGCAAAAGAAGAAGCTCAAGGAGGCTTTCCTCATATCGTCTATGCTTCCTTACCGATGCTTCATCATTCTCGGAAGAGAGGCTGCTCGGAAGAAAGCGCCAGAATCAACAGCCTGCTGGCTTTGACAGCTTCTCTTAACGACACTTGCGTTGCCTACCGAGGAGGGCTTGAAGATCTCAGAGGACTGCAGAAAAAGAGCCGTGAGTTTCTTCGGGCTGGAGGCTTGGAAAGCAAAGACGGAGAAAGAATACTGGAAGAACTTGATACCTGGAGCAGAGCGCGGAGAGTCTCTCCCGGAGGCGCCGCGGATCTGCTTGCTACCACATTGTTTATAGATAAATTTAGTTCAATTAGGATTAATTAGGTCGACTATTATGGAAAAAGTTACCTTAACCCTTTCGGCGCCGAAGACATTGGCCAAGAGCGTCCAATTACAAAACGGCGTAGTGAGTTCGGGCGATCTGGAAGTAGTGTTTGAATCTTCTGACGGCGATACTTTGACCGTGATTATTAAGAGTTCTGTAGATAACAGTGCAGAACGCTGGAAGGCATTATTTTCCCGCATCCAACAATTCAATTCACTGCCTGCAGGCCGCATGCTGATTAATGATTTCGGTGCATCTCCCGGAGTTGTGCGCTTAAGAGTTGAACAAGTTTTAGATGAGGCCGAACATGCATAACAAAGAGAGTTTTATTGAATTAGGCGCTCGTCAAAGAGCTAAAGCCATTTTAGATTCCGGTTCCTTCCGTGAAATTCTCGGACCCTTTGACGGCGTGGAATCTCCGTGGTTGGAACCACAGGGGATTGTTCCTCAATCAGATGACGGCATGGTCATTGCTAAGGGCACAATCCAAGGCAAGGACGCCGTTGTCGTTGCTATCGAAGGCTCTTTCCAGGGCGGAAGCATGGGCGAAGTTTCCGGCGCAAAAATGGCTGCAGCCATCGACTTAGCCGCTGAAGACTGCTTAGCAGGCAAACCGACTATCGTGGTGCTTTGCTTAGAGACGGGCGGGGTACGCCTTCAGGAAGCCAACTTAGGACTAGCCTCCATCGCGGATATTCATGCTGCCATTGTCAGAGCAAGAGAAGTTACTCCGGTTATCGGCGTTATCGCCGGCACCGTCGGATGCTTCGGCGGTATGTCTATTGCAGCCGCATTATGCAGCTACCTTGTGGTCACCAAAGAGGCCCGTCTAGGATTGAACGGTCCTCAGGTCATTGAGCAGGAAGCCGGCATCCGTGAGTACAACTCTAAAGACAAACCGTTTATTTGGCAGATGACAGGCGGTGAAGTCAGAGCACGATGCGGCTTTGTGGACAAGTTAGTTAAGGATGACGTCCCGGAAATCAGAACAGCTGTTGAAGAATGTGCTGAAAAGTGTGTCCCCGAACATTTCAGAACCGGATGTATTGATTATTTCTTAGAAACACTTTCTGCCTATGACACTGCAGAGCAGGCTCAGCCGGGAACCGCTGAAAAACTCTATGAAGGAGGATTTAAACATGACTAATGCAAAAAGCCGCGGCGCCGTTTGGTTAGAGAAGCTTGCTCCGGCCGGCGTCCCGTTCCTTCCTTTGATAGATTCCGTCAAGGCAGTAGAGCAGGACGGTGTGATTTATGTCGCGGTCGTCCCTGATCCCAACAATCATTATCCGCGCGCCAGAACCGGAGAGGTCGGACTTTTAGAAGGCTGGACCTTGGCTAAAACCATCAGCACCATCGTTAAGGAAGATGCTGATAAGGCAGAAAAGCGTCCAATCGTTGCCGTTGTGGACGTGACCAGTCAGGCTTACGGCAGAAGAGAAGAAGCCTTCGGCATTCATCAGGCTTTAGCCGGATCAGTGGCCGCTTATGCCAAGGCACGTGAAGCCGGGCATCCGATCGTTTCCTTGATTGTAGGCAAAGCTATGTCAGGAGCTTTCTTAGCTCACGGCTACCAAGCCAATCGTATTTTGGCCTTAGACGATCCCAAAGTTTTAATTCATGCGATGGGCAAAGAATCCGCCGCAAGAATTACCCTGCGCAGCGTGGCCGAGCTTGATAAGTTTGCAGCCAAGGTTCCTCCGATGGCCTATGACATTAAGCACTATGCGGAATTGGGTCTTTTGGAAAAACTTCTTAAGGTTTCGTCCGCTGACGATCCCAGTGAAGCAGATGTTAAACAGGCAGCAGACGAAATTGCTGCTGCAATTCAAAAGGCTAAAGAAAGTCCGCGGGATCTCAGGAACCGCTTGGGCAGTCCGAATCGTAAGGCAACATCCGAAGTCAGACGCTTAGTCAGAGCGGCTTGGTAAAAAATCCTTTCTTCCTTTTCTGGAAACACTCAGTCATTTCTTTTTGAGGCTGAGTGTTTTTTTGCATATTAACAATGTGGCGAAATGAGATCACTCTTTTCTTCTCTTAATCAAAATTTCAATTTGACGTTAAAATCTTCTATTTGATATCGAGAAACAGCAATAGACGCGTATAAGGGCGGACACCTGAGTTTGCGCGGAAAGTGGAGAAATAAATGGCCCAGGAAGGCACAGCATCAGACGTAACTTTTTATTGGTACGACTACGAGACTTTCGGTACCGATAAGAAACGGGATCGGCCGGCGCAGTTCGGAGGTTTCAGGACGGATGCAAACTTCCGCCGTAAAAGCAAGGATATGCTGATTTACTGTTCTCCTGCCGATGACTATCTTCCACACCCGGAAGCGTGTCTTTTAACCGGGATTACTCCTCTTATCTGTCTTACGGAAGGCGAGCCCGAGGCTGTTTTTGCCAACAAAATTTATAAAGAGTTCAAAGAACCGAATTCTATTGTTCTGGGCTATAACAATTTGAAGTTTGATGATGAAGTCAGCAGATTCATGTTCTGGAGAAATCTCATCAACCCCTATGACAGGGAATACGGAGAAGGACGCGCCAGAATGGATATGTTTACCGTGATTAAAGCGCTTTATGCCTTTAAACCGGGAACCTTGAATTGGCCGCATAAAGAAAACGGTTCCGTTTCGATGAAGCTCGAAGAGCTGACCAAGGCAAACGGCTTAGTCCACGACCATGCTCACGATGCTTTGTCTGACGCACGCGCAACGGCATTACTGGCCAAGAAGATTAAAGATACGGAGCCGAAGTTTTGGGATTACGCCGTCAGTTTGTCTAATAAAGAGAATGTGCAGAAATTACTGGACTCTCAGACCGCCCTCTTAGCTGTCGCCGATTATTCCATTCCTGCGACAAAGAACCTGCGTTTGCTTTTCCCGATCCTGAAGTCCGGCAAAGAATATTTATGCTGGGATTTAACTGCCGATCCGGCTGAACTGCCGCAGCTTAAAGATTCAGATTTAGAAGCCCGAACGAATTTAACTGCGGAAGATAGGGAAGCAGGCAAAAAGCCTCTTCCGTTTGTGAGTCTCTCAGCCAATAAATATCCTTTTGTCGTCAAAGCCTCTCCCTTCTATAAAAACGAATTTGAACAGATGTTCGGCCTAAGCCGAACAGAACTTGCAGAGCGGACAAAATTCTTAAAAGAGATGGACAAAGGTTTTGTCGGCAATCTTTATTTGAAGCTCAACGAGATTCGTCGGGAACATTTCGAAGGAACCCAACCGAAGGATGAGGATATTGAAACGGCACTTTATTCCGGCGGCTTTGTCAGCGATCAAGACAGAAGAGTTCTTGATGAACTCAGAGCAATGAATGAGTTTGAATTGTCCGAGAAATCTTTAACCAAAGATTTCCAGTACAAGGGCATGGACAAGTTAATCCGCCGCTTCATTTCCAGGAACTATCCGGAAGCGATGACCGAGCAGGATTCTGCGGATTGGTATCTTTATAAATCTCAGCATTTGATTCGCGGGGCAAACGGCAGCCGAACTTTTGAAGAGTACTTCAAACTTCTTGACGAACTTGCTCAAAGACCAAACGTCAATATGGAACTCATTGAGGAACTGAGAGAATACGGAGAAGGTCTCCAAGAAGATTTACAGTAAAGGAACAGTCCGCGATGTTAGTGCACCCAGAATTTGATCCTATTGCCTTCCACATCGGCTCATTCGGCATTCATTGGTACGGCTTGATGTACCTTATCGGTTTTGCGCTTTTTTATACCCTCGGTCTCTATAGAAGCCGTCAGGCTTGGCGAGACATTACCAAAGAAAACCTGGAAGACCTGTTATTTCTTGGAATGATCGGTGTCATTCTCGGCGGACGGTTGGGGTTCGTTCTTTTTTATCAGCCGGAATACTACTTCAGTCATCCGCTGCAGATTTTTGCGGTATGGCAAGGCGGCATGAGTGCACACGGCGGTTTTATCGGCGTGATTTTAGCTATCTGTTATTTTGCCTGGCGCAAAAAGAAGTCTCCTTTGACTGTCGGCGACTTTGTTGCACCGCTGGTTCCTCTGGGTTTCTTCTTCGGCCGTTTAGGAAACTTCATCAACGGGGAATTGTGGGGAAGGGCAGCGGATCCGAATTTCCCGTTAGCGATGATTTTTCCTCAAGCAGAAGACAACATTCCGCGTCATCCTTCGCAGCTCTATGAAGCTACCGCTGAAGGCTTGATTTTATTTTTGATTGTTTGGATTTACTCGATTAAACCAAGGCCGAGAGGCGCTGTTTCCGGGCTGTTTTTCTTGGTTTATGGGGCCGGCAGATTTATCGTTGAGTTCTTCAGAGAACCCGACAGCTATCTCGGACTGCAGGCACTGTCCCTATCGAGAGGACAGTGGCTGTGCATTCCTTTGATTGCTGCCGGTATCGGCTTGATGGCCTATGCCTACCTTAAGAAAGAGAAGGCTTAACCGCCGAAAGCATCAGAGAAGGTGCGGTCTTCTTTGAGGCCGCATCTGACAAACAAGTAGTCAGTGACGGAGTTAACCATCGGTGTGCTTCCGCACAAATAAGCATCGCAGTCGGTGAAGTCGCCGATAATTTCAGCAGCATGCTTGGTGATTCTGCCCTTGAGTCCAGGCCAGTTTTCATCTTTGGAGACAACCGGATAGAACTTAAAGGCCGGATAGCTTTCTGCTAAGGAGTCCAGTTCAGATAAGAATGCCAAATCCTTGGCGTGACGGACACCCCAGAAGAGAGAGATGTCTCTGTCTTTCAAGTCATCGTTAGCTTTGAGCGTACGAAGAATGCTCATTACCGGGGCAATGCCCGTGCCCGTTACTAAGAAGACGGCTTTCTTATCTTTCGGAGTATTAAAAGTGAACGTTCCGAACGGAGCCTCAGCTTTCAGGACGTTGCCTTCCTTGACGGCACCGTTAAAGAGGAGTCCGGTGAATAAGCCGTTGCTGACATGACGGATGTAAAGGTCAGCAGTAGTTTGCTGAACAGCCGGAGAAGCAAACGAGTAGCTTCTGGAGTCGCCGTTGGGCAAAAGAATATTGATGACCTGACCGGCTTCGAAGTCGAATTTCTGACCGTCAACGCGTTCAATGGTCATGCTGAGGATGTCGTCGCTGACCTTAACAATCTTGACGATTTTTACATCGAACTGGTTTGCGGATTTCTTTGTTCTTCTGGCGTTTTTAGCTTCGATTACAAGGTCAGTTGCCGGGACCGCAGTACAAAGAAGAATCATGCTGTTTTTCTTATCTTCTTCACTCAGGGCAAGAGGCGTTTTTGAGTAGCTGACTTCGCCGGAGCAGAGTTTGCTCTTGCACGCACCGCAAGCACCCATTCGGCAGCCTAAAGTCAGTAAGACTCCATTTTTTTCAGCAGCCTGGCTGATGGTCTCTCCATCCTCGGCCACAAAATTGATATTGGAGTCTGCAATTTGAATTTTATGAGACATATTAGTCACTTAACATGCAAAAAATAAACGCTCTGGATTATACCAAAGCGTTAATTAGGTCCCCCGCTTGAACCGTCCGACTTGTGTCCTGAACCGAAGGTTCAGGGTGGACGCCTCTGACTAGTCTTAGGAGCAGCAGCGCGTGCCGCTCAACAGAGAGGAAGCCAAGTTAGCATCCATACGATTTAGTATTGGTTCAAAGAACAACCAGTCGCTAATCGTATTCCGCAGGGGATGGATGTATTGTATGAGTGAAACTTTTAGAAGTAAATAGATGAAGCCTCTAATTGAGCTTTTGATAACTTTTGGTTTCAGTATGACTGGGAGCGTTTGAGTGTATCTTGGCAGAAAACCAGCAGCGACTCCAGCTTCTTTTCAACATCCGGGGGCACGGGTGCAGGCGTTGAATCCCTTGAATAAATGAGTTGAAGGATGGCGTAGAGCAAGATGCGGGTTTGCTTATTAGGAGTGAGGACTAGGTCTTTACCTTGATTTACATTTCGAACTGCCTGATTAATTTCGTTTACAGCTTTTTCGATTAACGGCAGATCTTCCGGCTCCAGCTGCAGTGCGAGCTGTACACCTTGGATGTTGAATGTTTTAGGTACGGAACTCATGAGGTTTTCTTGGCTGACTCAATAATGGAATCGATTTTCTTAATGTTGGCATTGATATCCTGAACTGCAATATCGATCTTTTCCCTCAGCGAGACTATCTCGTCATTTTGTTTTTGAATTTCGATACTCTGTCTAGCGGCTTTTTCAAACAGTCTCTGGTTTTCAAGCTGCAGCTGCTGGAGGCGGATAGCCATTTGGTGGACCGCCTCCTCCAGTTTCCGGACCGTATCAGAAACCATCAGGATTAGTTATCCTTTAAGCCAAGAACGTCGGCCATGTTGTAGAGGCCGTTCTGCTTGCCGATTAAAAATGCAGCGGCTTTTAAAGCTCCTTGAGCGTAGCCTTCACGGGAAGCGGAAAGGTGAGCAATTTCGATTCTCTCGCCTTTACCGGCAAAGATAACGCGGTGGTCGCCTACCACATCGCCGCCGCGAAGAACGGCAAATCCGATGGAGCCTTTAACGCGCGGACCGGTGTGTCCGTGACGAGCCCACTCTGCAACATCTTCAAGTTTCTGTCCGCGGGCTTCAGCGATTACACGGCCCATTTCAACAGCTGTACCGCTTGGAGCGTCAACCTTACGGTTGTGATGCATTTCCACGATTTCACAATCGTAATCCGGCATGAGCTTAGCAGCTTCAGCAAGGAGTTTGAAAGTAACATTTACGCCGGTGCTCATGTTCGGAGCAAAAGCGATTGGAATGACTTTAGCGGTTTCATCGATCAGATTTTTTTGTTCGGCTGAAAAACCGGTGGTGCCGATAACCATTGCTACTTTGTCCTCACCGCAGACTTTGAGGTAGCCGACGGTTCCTTCCGGGCGCGTGAAGTCAATTAGAACTTGAGCTCCGGAGGCTTGAAGGCAGGCTGTATCAGCGGTGATTTTTACGCCGCTTTCTTTTCCTAAGAAAGCAGCGGCATCCTGTCCGATAGAAGAGGATCCGGCATGATCCAATGCAGCGACAAGTTCGAATTCGGGATTATTCATGACCGCTTCGATGAGCATTTTGCCCATTTTGCCGCTGGCCCCTGAGATTGCGGTTTTAATCATTATTGTGCTTCCTTATCAGTGGAGGAGACTGAAGAATCTTGTTCTGGGATTACAGGTTGAGTCTGTGCAGAGGCGTCGGCAGAAGCTTCTTTTTCTTTTTTCATATCTGCGTTACGCTTGATGGAACTTTCTCTGGCTCTTTCACCCAAGATCATGAGGTCAGCATCGGTTTCGTCAGGCATTTTATCTGCCTTGAAGCTTTCGACTCTTCCGTCGTCATCGAAATACACCTGAAGTTTACGGATCTGTGTTTCTCCGATTCGCGGATTCAGGTAATAGATGTAGTCCCATTCATTTTTGTGGAAAGAACTGATAAGGGTCGGCGTACCGAGAAGAAAGATTACTTGATTTTTAGTCATACCCTCATGAAGAGACTCGAGCATTTCGCTAGTCACCACGTTTCCCTGATGAACGTCAGGGCGGTATGGTTTCAAATAACCCGGAAGGCTGTCAGTAGAGCAACCGCTAATTAAACATACGGATGAGATAGCCGCAACTGCAAAAAATCGTTTCATGAGTTGAATTTAATGGACAATATAGTAACAGGCTGTATGATAGCTAACTAAGGATAGAAATGGAAAGGCTAAATGATAAAGAAAACATTCAATCCGGCAAATCCCTTTGATCTTAAAGATCTAGGATTGAAGGCGACCGGCCCAAGATTAAAAATTTTAGATCTTTTTATTAAGAACGCAGACTCCGGTAAGAAACGCCATATGAGCGCCGAGGAGGTTTACCGCACTCTCGTTCAAGAAGGCGAAGATGTCGGCTTAGCAACGGTTTACCGCGTACTGGCACAGTTTGAAACTGCAGGCATTCTTGTACGCCGTACTTTTGATAAAGACAACGCTTTATTTGAGCTTAACGACAATCATCACCACGATCACTTGATTTGCGTCAGCTGTGGCAAAGTTGAAGAGTTTGTGGATCCGGAAATTGAAGAAAAGCAAAAAGAGATTAGCAAGAAACACGGTTTCAGTTTAGTGCATCACTCTATGGCTCTGTACGGGCTATGTGCAGACTGCCAGAAGAAAGAAGCTAAGTAAAAAGCTATAAAACATTCTTTGATTTGCAGAAAGATTAGAGGGGCCGAAGAGGAGAGTTGTCCTCTAACGCTCCTTCAATTTTTTGAAACTGCATATTCTCTTCTCATAAAAAGAGTTCAGCTTTCAGCAAAACAGTTGATAACTTCTCAACGTGCGAGCCTAGAGCACAACGGAATGTGAACTCTCAGAAAAAGATCTGACAATGCGCAGAAATTCTTCCTGTCGGCTAAAAAATAAACTCAAGATTAGAAAATATGATCCGGAGGTTCATTTGGATGAACACGAAAGAGTTCGCCTCAGTCTTGAGGAAGATTATGAACAAAAGAGAACTACTTTGTCTCCTGTAGAAGAGGAGATAATCAAATCCTGCTTGATCTGTAGTAACAGGTATTAAGAAAAATACTCTGGAAGCGGCTCATCGTGCGAAACAATGAGCCGCAAAGAAATTAGCTTGATTACTTAATCATAGCTGTGCCAAAACCTGCAATAGGTTTGTTTTTGGCTTCGGAATAAAGCCATACGTCGTAAACAGCGCCTGGCAGCATATCTTTGGCTACATCTTTAGCTGTGAAAGTAAAGACGATATCTTCAACGCCGTCACCGTTAACATCTTTGATTTCAGAAGAAGACGGCTTTGCTAGAGAAGTTAAGCTGACTTTGCCGCCAACGGAAGAACGTCCCGGACCAGCAACAGTCTTGGCAAGATTAACATCTTTAACCTTGAGCTTCTTATCGCCAAGCAGCGCAATAGTTACGTTTTCATCACCTTTTGAATTGATTGAATCTGCAAGAACTAAGACTTCATGAGGAGAAAGCTTTTCGAAAGCTTCTTGCATGGCTTGCTGAGCTTTGTCAAATTTTTCTACATTCTTAGCATTCCAACGGTCTCCCATATAAATATAAGCATTCTTTTTTCCCTCTACTTTGAAAACATAGCAACTTTGTGAATTATAAGTTACTTGTTTTAGTTTGTCTACTGCAAAGTTGCGACCGG
>UQNA01000043.1 GCA_900542195.1 uncultured Sutterella sp.
TACTAAAAATTAAAACAATGGATTCTTAACGTATTGGCATTCAGCGCATCATCACCCACTAGGGGGTTTCTAAGATATTTGCCCTATAGAAAAAACATGACCTTCTTTTAGACTCGGCGAAGTTTTAACTCAATAAATCTAGCCATGCAAAAGAGAAGTTTCAAAAAAAAATTTGGTTATGGTTGCAGTGGTAACTGCTTTCGTGGGAGTGGGATATAACGTAGATGCCGTGAATGCAGCTGCGTTTTCTAGAAACACAGATAAACCCATTTTTGTCGACACAAGCTCAGTCATTACTGGAGATTTAGTAATAGTAAACGACAAAACTGGGATCTCCTCAAGAAGGGCTTCAATCGTAGTAAATAACGATGGAAGTCAGTTGACTTTTCAAGAAGGAGATCTTTTCGCCTCGGACATTGACGATGACTATACGGCGTGGGCGACCGCTAGTAATTCAGAAACCTCGATAATTAATTTCAACGGAGGAAATGTCACTTTAAACGCTGTTAGCCCATATGGTGCGCAAGCTTTAAACTCTCGCCCGACAACCCAAAACTTTAACAATACTGGCAATGTCAACATCAATTCGATAATTGAAGGAGGAGGGGTTGGAAGATCAAACGCAATAGGCATTAACCTCGTCGGACAGAGCGTTTCTTTTGCTTCCTCTGTAGAAGAACTGAATGTTAATGTTATCGGGACGGGTCGTTTTTCCGGAGATGCTCTAGATAGTAATGGTACTGTCGGCATCCGCTTAGCCGGTGCTCCTGAGACCAAAGCTACTCTTAATGCTAAAAATATCAACGTAAAAGTTATCGTTGGTCAAGATTACTCACAGACTATTCAGCTTGGGCCAACAGAATCGAAAGACTATCAAATTATTTTTGATCGTGAAAAAGCAGAAAAGCTTGGTACTGAATTCGCTGTGAGCTATGGTTTGGAGAACAAGAGCACTACAGTATTTGGAGAAGATACCAATACTTCAATTGTTGTAAAAAATGGATATTGGAATGCTGTTGGGATCTCTAATGATTCATTCTATGTCGATTATGACAAAGGCGAGCCTAAAGATTATTCGGAACATTACGCTTCAAATTTAAAAATTTTAGGAAACCTAAACGTTAGCGTTGAAGGATCAAGCATTGGAGCAAAGCATGGGTATGAGTACACAAAAAATCCGCTCTATACGCGCTTAGAAGGTACCTACGCTTTGTACGCGTATAACGGTTTACATGCAACAGATAACTCGGCGCGACCCGAAAATACTGTGACCTTAGGATCACAGGGGAAAACGGTCGTTCTGTCCGCAAAGGATCTTTCTCAAACCGAATACGACAGTGGTGTGTACGGTGTTTTTGCCAAAGACTCTAAAGTTACGATTGAAGGTTCCAGCATCACGGTGACAGCAGAAGCAGATAAGTCTGCTATCGCAGTTGACGCTAGTGGCGGGGCGGTATTGTCAATCGGTACAAGCGAATCAAACACCTTAATTGAAGCCGTTTCAAAAAACAATCTTGCTACTGCGCTGAGAGTAGAGGGAGAGGGGACCTCTGTAACATTCGGTGGTTTCACAACGCTTAAAGCAGACAATGCTTTGGCTGGCAATGGAAGGGTCAACGCTTTGTCTTCTTCTACTTTAATTATTGACGGCGGTGTAAATAACTGGACGGGCACGCTGAACGTGGAAGGAAACGTGGCGATTGGTGTGGAAGCTAAGACTGCAAAGGCTCTACTTACCAACAGTGCAAAACCGACTTTACTCTTGTCTGCCGGAACTGTAATTGCAGGCAGCATTAATTTAGGAAATGCTCCTGAACCCGCAGCAGCAACGCGAAGCTTGGCAGACAGCATCTCCAATGAGGCTGCTTCATCTATTACATTAGACGGCAACGGAACTTTGTTAATCCTTCCGAATGCAGACTATGACGGTTCGTCTCCTTTGGTTAACGTGGATGAGGTATCTGCTGGCAAAGACAGCTCTGTGTACGTGGTAAATTCAACAAAAGTTGCTGATGGAACAGTAGTATTTAACGTAAAAGATTCTGACGCTGTAAAAGACTATTCTCTGGCCACTGACAATCTCTTAAAGAAAGTTGTTGATAACACTATCGTGACGGAGAAGGCAGAAACAGTGTTTAATGGAAGCGCTCTGCTTTCAAACACTCTGAATGAATCTTTCTTGTCCAACGGGCTTGGTGCAAAGCGATTGGTTGCATTGACTAGCTGGACCACTTTAGAAAAAGCGACTGCGGAGATCAATAAGATTGCGTTAATGGGCACGGCAAGCGGCGCTCAGAACATTTCCATCAATACTGCCTCTCTCATCGGCGACACTATTACTCGTCACGGTTCTGTTTTAGCCTCAGAAACTCATGAAAAAACCGGTGCAGATCTTTGGATTGATGTTAATGGTTCTTTCAGCAAAGCCTCTTCCTTGGCTGCGGGTTCTCAATCGTACGGCTATAAGAGCGACATGAGCCTTATCACGATTGGTTCGGACTATGCCTTCGGTAACGGTGTGGCAGCAGGTGCCTCCGTGAACTTTGGTAAAGGCTCCGTTAGAGGTCAAGGAGCAGGATCAGGGACGAAGAATAATGTTGACTTCTGGGGCTTGAACGCATATGGCGTTTGGAACACCGGGTATGCGAACTTAGTTGGCACAGTAGGCTATCTTGAATCAACTAATGAGATAACCCAGACCGGTTACAAAGGAAAACCGAAGGTAAAAGCATTTTCGACGGAAGTCAGAGCAGAAAAGCCTATTGCTCTTTCTGAAGCTATTCAAGTGACTCCGCATGTTGGACTTCGTTACTTGCACGTGGATATGGATAGTTTCTCTGCCGGCGGTTTTAAGTACGGCTTTGAAAAATCAAATTTGGTTCAAACACCCGTTGGTGTGGCCTTTAATGCAAATTTAAAGGCGTCCTGCGGAGCCGATGTTTTACCGTTTGTGGACGTTGAGGTCGCACCGGCTTTTGGCGATAAGAAAGTCAAACATACCGTTGCTCTGGAAAACAGTTCTGCTGGAGATTCCTTCAAAACCAGAATTGCTGAGGATGCGCTGTACACGGGAAGAGTTGGCGTGAATGCCGAAAAAGGCAATCATGCACTGAGTTTTTCTTATGGCGTAAGCGGCGGCAATGACGGTCGTGTCGATCAGAATTTGAAAGCTAGATACCGTTACCAGTTCTAATTTAGATCTTTAAGAGAACCTTCCCTTGGACTCTAACATCTCAGCTGTTAGAGGAAAAGAAAGGTTCCATTAGATTCCTGGCAACTGTCCCATGGCTGTCTCAAGGTCATGGGATTAATCTTTTTTGGAGTTTTGAAAAGGAAAAAGCACCTTGTGGTGCTTCACAAAAATCGGTTCTAGTGGACGTTTACTAAGTTTTGGAGGTCGGAGTTGTTTCTGGCTAATCTGTCGAGAGAGTGAATATAAATTTTATCGCCTTCTCGGACGTAAGCAACCATCGCTTGGAGTTGCAGGCGCTCTGTCTTTTGATCTACTGTTGAAACTCGTTTATAAACCATTGTTGCCATGTTTTAACCCTCAATAAGATGTAGTGAAATAGCACTATCAAAATCGAAAAATACCCCTAATGAGAGCAAAACAAAGGCTACTTCTCTCTTATTAAGTATGGAAGACCTTGCGACACACCAAAGTGAAACTCCGGCTCTTCTCCTATTTTGAAAGTTGAAAAATGCCCTGAGGTAAAATTGGCCTCATTTGCTTTTGGTGCGTTATTGGCAATAACGCTCGACCCAAGGGTAATCGCGTGTTGGCCTTCTTCAGCGTAATAAGTTGTCATTTCTCGAGATTCAAGCTGTCCAACTCTTTCGCCATTATCAAAAACATGATAAGTAAGTCCCGCTCCAGCGTATACCCCGTGATCTCTCATCAATGTAACCTTGATAGGTCTTTCTTTTGTGGGTTCTGGATATGCTACCGGAGGCACTACGATAGCTTTGTCGGGTGTTAGATGAATAGAGGTACAACCAATTAGAGATAAGAAGATAGGGATAAGTAAAAATTTTCTCATGCTTGTTCTCTCTTGGAAGTGGTTAAGTAAGGATTTATCCAAAAAGTATATAACGATAAAGGCCGAGGTCTGAAATAATCGGCCTTGTCTCTAGGTATGTAATGGCAAATATTTACGCTTGCCTTTTATTCTTTTCGTTAATAACTCTTCTTGGTTCCGGTAACAAATTCAAAGCATGATTTTTAGCGCGGTTGTCGGTGGCGCTGTTTCTAACGTAGTTGTTTATCTTTGTATTACCTTCTTTGAAATTAAAGCATCGGAAAAATAAATTTCGTAAGAAGGCGCTGCTGCCGTTGTCTTTGATGAGTTGAGAAAGGAAATGATTAGGTATTCGGACTCCGATACGCTTGCGTCTCCCTTGAATGGCGCACTGAGCCTAATTGAGTGTATCCGTTAAGTTTAACTTTGAGGGAGTTACGTCCAGTGCCGGCTCGTTTTCCGCCTTTTTGTTTTTTTGATAGGTTTGCCGGCTCCGGTTGTTTTAATTCTGTATTAGCTATTTTGAGGGCCGGTAAAATCAGAAAACAGTTCGATTTTTGAGCCTTAAAAATTACACAGCTTTAACCCAGCTTTCAACCTAGCTAACACATCGAAATCGAGGGGGATATCTAAAAATTTTAAATTGAGAAGGATTGTTTGTAATCGATTGATTTAAAAATAAGAAATCCGAGATTTTTGTCTCGGATCAAATCGGTTCTGGTGGAGGCGGCGAGAATCGAACTCGCGTCCAGAAGTTATCAACAACAGCCTCTACGTGCGTGTCTAATTCATTTTAGTTCTCACTGTTATCTCTGCAAATTAGCGATGCCGGATAACAGCCAGTTGCTGAATTTCGCCAGCTTCGTCACAACTCCAAAACTGACTAGCTTTTATAGTATGTCGCTGCCGCTGCTTTCGCAGCCCGATCTAAAAGCGAACCGGTTGCAGCGTCTCGCCTAATTAAGCGGCGAGAGCGAAACGCTCATCGTTGGCGTTTGATTTTTCGTAAGTGGTTTAGCGAGGAACTCACACCTCGGCACGCGTCCAATCATCTCATGACCCCTGTCGAAACCAGGTCGCCCCCACGTGCTAATATTCCAGTATATTTCATGTGGAGGCGCCTGTCAAGTTATTTTTACTGTTGGAGTTCGAGTTTCACTCCTGCGGTATTTCCGGCATTGTCGATGACATCGCCCGCGACCACAAACAAGCGGTCAGGTTTAATCTTTTCTTTGTTAATCAGATAATTTCTGACGGCTTCCGCTCTTCTTGTTGCCAATTCCTGCAGATCTTGCGTCGGTACTCTGATGTTCTGCAGTAAGAAGTCCATCATTTCCTGAGGATTATCTGTCTTCGGCTTATTCGGAGCATCGCTTTCTTTGAAGAGATTTCTGATGGCTTGGTTCATTTGAACCGGAGTCAATTTCTTCGCATCCGTAGAACTTGTACTGTCGCGATAAATGGAGAAGATCATCTGTCTCATTAAGCGTTTTTCTTTGAGACCTTTTTCATCCAGAGCAGTGTTGCCGATACCGGTAATTTGAATCTTGATGCCTGGTCTTTCAGTCATGGCCTTGCCGACAACGGCAAGAGCTTTTTCAGTCTGGTCGCTTATTCGGGCCGAGCCGGTTACAAAGGCAAGATTATTCAAATCAAGATTTTCTCCTCCGAACATGGAGCCGATAAGAGCAAACGGGGCCGTTACAGCCTTCGTAATTAAGTTGACGATTACCTTGACAATAATGCCGCCGACGGAGAATTCAGGATCGTTCAACGAACCGGTAACCGGCAGGTTCAAATCAATTTGTCCTGATCTGTCTTGAAGCAGAGAGACAGCTAAGCCAACTGGCAAAGTTTCTTTTGCTTTCGGGCTGACGGCTCCGAATTCAAGTCGGTTAATGACAATATTGTTGGTGGATGTTAGTTCTCCATTGTCAATCTTATAAGCACCCTTGTAAGTCACTTGACCTTGTTTAATCGGGTAGCCCGTAAATTCGACCGAGTACGGTGAGAGGATCGGCATATTCAAAGAAGTGACGGAGCCGTCCAAGTTCAGAGACAATGATTTAGCAAACGGAGCAATAGAGCCTTTAGCGCTTATAGGCGTTCCGTTCAGGTTTCCGGTCACATCTAAGTTAGCCGGTGTCCCTTTCGCCGTCGTAAAGTCTGTAAGACTTCCCTTAAGTGCAGATAAGTGCAGAGTAAATTCCGGTTCCATTGCGCTGTCTCTATAGAAGACTGAGCCATTGTTAATGGATATCTTGTTCAGCGTAATGCTCGGAAGTCCCGAAGAGGTTCCCGCGGATTTCGTACTGCTTGTTTTAACGGTTGTCTTTGTTTCAGAGGATGCTGCTTTTGCCGGGGCTTTACTTTCTGACTTAACCAGAGTCTCGATATTGAATTTGCCCTTGGCACTCTTTGCAATATAGAAAGAAGGAGATGATAAGGCAATATTCTTGACAACAAGGGACAGCTTTGAGTCACTTGAGAAATTAATGCCGGTTACTTTTAGATCCTGCCACTTAGCAAAAGGCGTCCCTTGAGCATCCGTCAAGTTAATAGAAGTGACTTCAGAATTTCCGTTGAAGGTAATATCCGGAGCTGCCCCTCCTAATTTCACCACAACATCGCCTTGGCTTGCTAATTGACCGTTGACGACGTGGGCGTTTGTAAACTGCTTAATATAAGGAGTTAACTCTGCGAGATGGAGTCCTTTAACCGACTCTTTTAGGTTAAGTTTGAACGGAGAAAGGTTAAAGGATCCGGATGCATTTAAACTTCCGCCAAGAGCGCCGAAAGATGCTGTAAAGGCTGAGGATGTACCGGGCTGACTAGACAGTCCCGAAACCGTAGCCGCAAGGTTAGAAATGGTCTTGTTGAAGTTAACGGTTTGGTCATTAAATTGGATCTGGCCGTTGGAAACCGTGGCTTTGCCAATACTCCAAGAAACCGCAGGAGCAGGTTCGGCTTTAGCCGCAGTCTTAGGAGCGGCGGCTTGTGTAGTCGAGGCAGAGCTCTTAGTCAGTTTGTCAAAATTAAACGTACCATCGGAGAACCTAATAACGTTCACAGAAGGTCCAGCCAATGCGATATCGCCCAAAGCAACGGAAATATTCTTTCCGCTCTTCACGTCGATATTGCTGACATTCAAAGAATTCCATTTAGCCACCTGAGCATTGTTAGCATCGGCGACAGCGACGGAAGACGCCCCCGCGCTTCCTGTAAACACAATGTTAGGGGTTGCCTGACTTAAATCAAGACTAATCTTGCCTTGATTAGAAAGCTTGCCGTCATTAATCTTGGCAGCCACGAAGGGACTGACGTACGGCATTACCTTAGGAATATTCAGATCTTTTGTGGTTTCTTCAATATTGATTAGCAATGGCGTGAGACTTACGTCACCCTTTGCTTCAATATTTCCGTCAAGAACATTCAAATTAGCTTCAAAGTTAGCTTTGCTTCCTTTTTCTCCGTTAAGAGAAGAAACGGTTGCATTGATATTAGAAAGGTTCTGTTGGAATTTAACCGTATTGTCAGTGAAGTTAACAGTTCCGTTTACAACGGAAATCTTATCGAAATTCCAATACCAACCGGGAGCGGCGGTTTCAGCTGTTTGAGTGTTTGCCTGAGGCTCGGAAGCAGGCTGCTCGGTTGCTTCAGCTGAGTTCAACGTAGGCTGATTGGAAACAGATGGCGTTCCTGAGTCTGCAGATTGTGCAGCGGGAACTGATTGCTCAACGTTTGTCTTGGCGACGGATTCGGCTTCCGGTTGTGTTTGCTGAGGAGCCGAGGTGGTTTCTTCTGCTTTCGGAGCTGGGGCGTCTGCTTGGATTCCAGAAGGCTGGGCCGCAGGTTGAGCTGTCTGAGGAGCTGGGCTGGCAGCCTGAGTTTCCCCAGAAGCCTTTGGTTCAGCTTCAGCGTTCTGTGGAGCTGGCTGCGAGGGAGTATCCGGTTTATTAGCTTCCGAAGGTTCCGGCGCAGTCAAAGAAGTTTCTGCCTTTGACTTGTCTGGTTCAAGTCCAGTTGGGGCCACCACTTCATTGTTCGACATCTCAGAAACTTTTAATGCCTCTTCAGCGGCCGCAGGTTCAGCCTTGTCCGCGGTTTGAGCTGAAGCAGGAGTCAAGAGATAGTTAACAAGGTTTACAGCGGCAGAAGTGCTAGTACCTGATCCGGCTGATGCCCGAACCGATTCAATTCTGGCATATGAAGGAGCTGTCTTAAGTTGAGAAAGCGGTGTGACCGTTTCCTTTATTTCTCCGGGCGGAATAAACGTTGCTCCGGGAACGACCGTTTCTTGTGCCGGTTCGGAAGAGGTTGCTGCAGGTGCGTCTGAAGCCGGCTGAACCTGCTGCTGCGTTTGAACAGGTGAAGAGCTTCCCGGCAGGGCAGACTGCGGAATGTACTCGATTGTTTCTCTGATGACGTTGCTCTGAGGAGCGGGTACCGCCGATTCTGCCGCACTGACAACAGGCCGAGATGGAGCTGTTTGCTTAGATGCAGCCTTCGAAGCTGGGTTAGGTTCTTTCTTTGGAGAAGTCTTTACAGCAGGTTTTGGAGCCGATTTAATTGCTTTGTTTTGAACTGCAGGGTGGTCGGCCTTCGCGGCAGCTTCTGCTTTCTGCGCTGCCGGTTGGGTCGATGTGGCAGACTCAGCGGCAGCAGTTTCCTTAGCTGGCGGGACGGAAGCTTCACTCTTCACAGGTTCCGCTGCCTTTGTATCCTGCTTGGTTTCGGTCTTGGCTACATCATTGGAAGCAGATTTTGGTTCCGTATCGGGAACGGCTTTTTGCTGTTCCTCAGGACTTGCTTTCTCATCAGCTTTGACCGCCGGTTCGGCTTTTTCTTGTGTTTCCGGTTTAGCTTCACGAGCAGGTTGAGTTTCACCAGACTCTTTACCAACAATAGCCGGGGTTTCTGTCCTTTCGGCTTCAGAAGTTGGCTCAGTCTTCGGTTTGCTTTCCGGCTTAGCGGTATTGTCGGAAGCTTGTTGAGTTGTTAGATCAGAAGTTAGTGCTGATTCGGCTTTTGCTGCTGGCTCTGTCTTCTCATTTGCATTGGCAGGAACAGGAGATTTTGCAGTTTCCGCGGTTTGTTTTGCCGTAGAAACGTCAGCCGCTTTCATTGGGGCCTCGGCAACAGGTTTGTCTTCCGGCTTTGCTTCAGCCTTGTTTGGCTCTACGGGTTTTTTATCGGACTTATCTTGTACAGTCTTCGTTTCTGACTTAGTTGATTGTTCCGGTTTTTGTTTTGTTTCTTCGGAAGCAGCTTCAACATTTTCATTAGCTTGAGCTTTGGCATCCGAAGTTGGTTTTGATGCTTCAGTAACCTTTGCTGCAGGGGCTGTTCCATTATTCTCGGTTGCTGTCACAGGAGCCGTAGGTTCCGGTTTAGCTTCAGCCGTGGCAGACTCTTCGGCACTAACTTTGGATTCTGGCTTAGCTGTTGGAGCCGAAGCTGTTTCTTTAGCTTCTTTTGCTGCTTCCTCGGTTGTGGCAGATGCCCGATCTTGAGATTTAGACTTTGAGGAATCATCTTCTTTGATAATGTTCTGAGCCAAAATCGCGAGATTTAATCCGTCAGTATTTCTTGTCACTACAACGTCCGGATCCGTAACTTTGATTTCCCCGAAATCGAGACGTTGCGCAAAAAGCGCAAATTCTTTCAGATTTGCATCAATCCTCTTAACCTTCAAGACGTCATACGGTTTATTGACATCGTCTTGAACGACGAGATTATTGATTGTGATTTGACCCTTGAGCCGCAAGTGCTTAACTTCATGGATCTTTGCGTCTTCATTCGCAAAAGCTAAGTTAAGTTTTGCATCTGCCGTGCCGCCGACGATGTGGGCATTCAGCGGAACCGGGTTAAAGGATGCGGCATTAGAAAGATTCAGCGACTTCAGCTCAAAATCAACACCCGTCTTCTTCGAAATCGAGAAGGGAAGGCTCTGAGCATCAATAGATAAAGGTTCGCCGTCAAATTTAAGAGACAGTTTCGGAGTAATCGGGTTTTCCGCCTGAGTCTCAAAGTTGGAAATCAAAGGAAGCGCGAATTGAAGATCCGTTATCTCGTCTACTTTTCCTCTGAATTTATCGTCAAGTTTGACGCCGGAATTAATAATCTCGAAGTTGTCAATACTGAACTTCTGAGGACTTTTGTCCTTGTCCTCTTCTTTTGGCTCTTCGGGCTGATTAACAAACTTATCAATAATGTCCGAGAAATTAAATGTTGCTAATCCGGTGCGAACGATGTTGGCTTGAAGCTGGTCAACTTTGAAATGCTGAACCAGAGGAGCAAGCTTGAAAAGTGAGCTCCATTTCAGCTTTGTATCGATTTCTTTGATGTGGAGAAGGGCGTCCGGGGTGCCTGATTTCTGAACATTGAGTCCTTTGACGTTCAAATGCAGAGTAAACGGATTAAATTCCACTTTCTCCGTTGTGACCTCACGGTCAAGCAAAGGATCAACGTATTTTTTGAGAGCCCAGTTGGTGCTCGCTGGAATGGCCCAGAAACCGCCGGCTGCATAAACCAAAACTAAGCCCGCGACTATACCCCCGGTAATATACAGTTTCTTGCCCATGACAACCCCTTATTATTTTTCTACCAAAAGATTGTCTTAAGTATGGCAAATTAGGGGATCTGAAAACGAATTAGCTCGCTCGGATTGCGCATGATTAAATCGGCTCCCCACTCTTCAATCGGATAGGTTTTTCCGAGATATCCCCATTGGGCCGCAATGCTGAAGCACTCAGCAGAGTTGGCTGCCGTAATATCGCGTTTATCGTCGCCGCAATAAATACCTTTGGTGATGTCTTTACCGACTTTTTCTGCAGCGTAAATCAAGGGCAGAGGAGAGGGTTTTCTTTCCGGAAGGGTGTCTCCGCACACAACCACATGAGGATGGATCCTCAATGCTTCAATAAGCGGGTAAGTAAAGCGTTCATGTTTGTTGGTAACTACGCCCCAAACTATCGAGTTAGCATCAAACCAATTCAGAAGTTCACGCACTCCGGGGAAGAGGCCGCTGTGGTCAGCTAAATGGTTCTGGTAGTAATCTAAAAACTCCTTGACTATTTCGTCGTAACCCGGAGAGTCCGGATCCATGTCAAAGGCCGCTTTAATCAGACCCCTGGCTCCGCTGGAGGCGGTCACCTTAAGTTTGTCGTAGGGAACGGGAGGAAGGTTTCTTACCAGACGCAAATGATTGGCCGCTGCTGCAAGGTCAGGAGCAGAATCAACCAACGTACCGTCAAAGTCAAAAAGAAAGATTTCTGGAGTCATAAAAATAAAGGGACCCGCAGGTCCCTGTACGCATTAGTTATGCATTACTTTGCCGGACGTGTACCCACAACTTCGATAACAGCGCGGCGGTTAGGCTGCAAGCAGTTGATCAACTGTTGGAATGTCTTGATTTCGCCAGCCTTGGATGGGTTCGGGCAATCAACAACCGGATCAGCCTGACCTTTACCTTCAGCGTGGATGCGGGCAGCTGGAACACCGTTTTCAGCCAAGAAAGCCTTAACAGCGTTAGCACGGCGATCGGAGAGCTTCAAGTTGTAAGCAGCACCGCCGATACGGTCAGCATAGCCGTTGATCATAACAACGTCGAGGTTCAAACCAGCCATACGGCTTGTGAGTTCCTTGAGCATTGCCTTGCCTTCAGGTTTGAGAACAGCTTTGTCGAAAGCGAAGAGTGTGTCAGCAGAAAGAACAACTTTTTCAGCGCCGGCTTCACATTTGATGATGTCTGTATCGCAGTCGCAGTTCTGGCCGAGAGCGCCCTGGGCTTCAGCAAGAGCAGGTGTCCAGTAACCAGTGCGAACGCACAAACCGTAGGCTGTCTTCAATGTCTTGCCAGCGGCCTGAACGTAAGGATTTGCAGGCGCATCAGCTGAACAAACTACGCCGGAAGCAGCCATTGCGAGGGAAGCAATAAGCATTCCGATTTTTGTCTTTGTATTCATCATTTTCCTCTTTGATGCAGATAAAACAACATGATACGGCATTTTTATAGGGAACGGCCGTAATCAATATCGAGTGTACCAAACGGCGCACTAAATTAGCCGCCCATAGTATCTCACACTCACTATTTTGCCACGACATAGCGTTTCTTTCCGAGAGTCGCGCCTCCGTTCCGTGAATTTCGAAAATTACCGTTGTTTATAAACAACAATAAAATTTTTCCATCCAAAACATCTTGTTTGTAATTGTGTACTAACGAAACATTTTGGATCTGCCTCGACCTCCAAAACGGGCAACGCTTGAGAAGCACCTATGCCGAAAACAAAAGAGTCAGCACTATTTTTGATGCCAACTAACAGAAACGGATTGTAACGCTTTTGGAAATTAAAAGTAGCAATTATGTTTGTTGGCAAATAGGAAGAAAAGTGATATTAGGAGCTTAATTCCTTGAATAGGAAGAAGATTCTTTCACAAAGAGGGGTTGTTGTGCCTAGTAAAGTTTTGCTTCCGAAAAACTGTTTCAAAACTCTTATTGCGAATAATTTTCACTTTTCAAAAATGCCCGAATTGACGGAATTGGCTTCAATATTTAGAAACCGTCTATGCGTCATAAGGCTGAATTTTTTCTATTTCTCCTTCCAATTTTTCTTTTGCTTTTTGAATGTCGTAGATCATTTGAGCCTGCAGCCAAAATGAGTCATCAAGCCGAAAGAATTTGGAAAGCCTTAAGCCGGTATCTATAGAGATAGATCTTTTGCCTTGAATAATCTCGCTGATTCTTGTCTGACTGATTTTTGTCTCTTTAGCCAGTCGGTAGGCCGTGATTTTGAGCGGTTCTAAGAAAGACTGCTTCAAAATAATTCCTGGGTGAACAATTCGACTATTCATAAATACTTACTCTTAACGATACTATCGCAAGACGATATTATAAAAACAAAATAATGCTATTTTTGAGCGATTTAAAGGCTTATCTAAATTAAAATCTACGGATTCACTATATCTGTATATAAGTAAGAAGGAATATTTAGATGGCCAAGTCACCTAAAGATAAAGACGATATCCGCGACATTCTCGAGACTCATTACGAGAAGGTAAATCTGACCGACGAGATGCAGACCTCTTATTTGGATTACGCCATGAGCGTGATTATGGGCCGTGCTCTGCCGGATGTCAGAGACGGTTTAAAGCCGGTTCACCGCCGTGTGCTTTATGCCATGAGCGAACTCGGCAATACTTACCGCAGTCCGTATAAAAAGTCAGCTCGTGTGGTCGGTGACGTCATCGGTAAATACCATCCTCACGGAGATGCCGCCGCCTATGAAACTATCGTCCGTATGGCCCAAGACTTCTCCATGCGCTATTGCACAGTCGACGGGCAAGGCAACTTCGGTTCGGTAGACGGCGACAGCCCGGCTGCTCAGCGTTATACCGAAGTCAGAATGACCCGCATCGCTTCCGATATGCTTGCCGGCATTGATCAAGAGACCGTTGACTTCGTGCCGAACTACGACGCCAGCGAAGTTGAACCAACCGTTCTTCCGACCAGAGTTCCTACACTCTTGATTAACGGCTCTGCCGGTATCGCCGTCGGTATGGCCACTAACGTTCCTCCTCATAATATCGTTGAAGCCATTAATGCTTGTCTTTTAGTACTTGACCGTCCTGACTGTACTATCGATGAAATCATGGAACTGCTTCCGGCTCCTGACTTTCCGACTGGAGGCATCATTTACGGGTTAGGCGGCATCCGCGAGGCCTACAGAACCGGCCGCGGCAAAGCCATTATTCGTGCCAAGACGGAAATTGAAGAAATCGAAGGCACCGATAGAGAAGCCATCATCGTTAAAGAAATTCCGTACCAAGTCAATAAGAGCCAGATGCTGGAAAAAATCGCCCAGCTCGGTTCAGAAAAGAAGATTGAAGGCATTTCTTTCGTTCGTGATGAATCCGATAAAGACGGTATCCGCGGTGTTATCGAATTAAAGAGAGGCGCTAATACGGAAGTTGTTCTTAACAACCTCTACAAGCTTACAGAGTTGGAAAGCAGCTTCGGCATTAACTTGGTTGCCTTGGTCGACGGTCAGCCAAAGCTTCTTAATATCAAAGAAATCATCGAAGCCTTCATCAACCACCGCTGGGAAGTTACGACCCGTGCCGCCTTGTTCCAGTTGAAGACAGCCCGCTCCAAGATTTATCTCTTGGAAGGTCAAGCCGTAGCATTAGCCAACATCGATGAATTTATCGAAGTGATTAAGACCAGTGCCAACGGAGCCGAAGCTGAAGAAAGATTGCTGGCCAGATCCTGGCCGTCCGCTTTGGTCGGAGAACTTATTTCCAGAACCAAGCTCGAGCCGAAGTATTTCCGCCCCGAAGGCGAAGACTTAACCAAAGGCTTGCAGCCTGACGGCACATATTACTTGACTAGCGCACAGGCCAAGAACATTCTGCAGTTAAGACTGCAGACATTAACCGGCTTGGAGCATGAACGCATCGAAAAAGATTATGCAGACTTGGCCGAAGAGATTCATCAGTTGGTCACCTTGCTCAACAACCGCGATTTGATGCAGCAGAAGATTGCCGCTGATTTGCGTGAAGTTCAAGAAAGCTACGGCGATGCCCGCAGAAGCGAAATCGTTACAGACGCCAAAGACTTCAAGACTAAAGATTTGATTCCGCTTCGCGAAATGGTTGTAACCATGACCGATACCGGCTACATCAAGAGCCAGGCTTCCGCTGAATACCGTGCTCAAAAGAGAGGCGGCCAAGGCAGAAAAGCGACCGAAGTTAAAGAAGGCGATATCATCAGCAAACTCTTCGTTGCTACGACCCACGACGTTCTTCTCTGCTTTACCGATAAAGGCAGAATGTTCTGGCTTAACGTTTGGGACTTGCCGGAAGGATCTTCCAACTCCAAGGGTCGTCCAATCGTCAACCTTCTCGAACTTAACGACGAAAAAGTTTCCGTGGTTCTCCCGATTTCCGACGAAGACTTCCAAAAAGACTTGTACGTCTTTATGGCAACAGCCAACGGTACAGTCAAGAAGACACCGATCAGCGATTTCAAGAATCAGAGAAAGGCCGGTATTATCGCCGTCAACCTTGTTGAAGGCGACTATCTCATCGGTGCCGCTATCACGGACGGTGTTCATGACGTTATGCTCTTTAACGATGAGGGCAAAGCTGTTCGCTTCGCCGAGGAAGATGTCCGCAGCATGGGCAGAACTGCAACAGGCGTCCGCGGCATGAGATTGGAAGGCGACTCTAAGGTCATCGCCATGCTTGTCGCCCAAGACGAAGACGTAACCGTCCTGACCGTCACCGAAAACGGTTACGGCAAACGTACTCTTATTAATGACTACACTCGCCACGGCCGCGGTACCAAGGGCATGATTTCCATTCAAACCAGCGAAAGAAACGGTAAAGTCGTTTCCGCCTTGCTCGTCAACGACGATGATGAAATTATTCTGCTGAACTCTGCCGGCAAACTGGTCAGAACCCGAGTCAATGAAATCCGAGTGTTGGGCAGAAATACTCAAGGCGTCCGTTTAATTTCCATGGATCCGGGCGTAACAGTCATCGGTGTAGAACGCGTTACGGAAAACGATGACGGCACCGCTGAAGACGAAACTAAGCAGCTTGAAGCCGAAGCCGTAGCAGAAGAAAAAGAAAAGCAGGAAGAAATCCAAAAACGCGATGATGAGATCATCGCCGGTGAAATCATCGAAGAAATCGATGACGAGGAGAAAAACAATGAATAGAGTTCTGAATTTTGCACCGGGACCATCCCCGCTGCCTCTTGAAGTTTTGCTGGAAGTTCAAAAGGAACTTCCCGACTGGAACGGCACGGGCATTTCCGTTTTGGAGATGAGCCATCGAAGCAAAGACTTTATGGGCATCTATTATGAAACCGTAAAGAACCTGCGTGAACTCTACGCTATCCCTGAAGACTACGAAGTTTTGTTTGTTCAGGGCGGTGGTCACATGGAATTTGCCATGGTTCCTCTGAATTTCAACTTCTACGGCACAGGCAATTATCTTGTCAACGGCGTTTGGTCCCAGAAGGCTTTCAAAGAAGCTGTGAAACTCGGCAGTGCCGCTGAAGCCGCCCGTGTTGTCAACAGGGTTCCGAGACAAGATGAAATCGCGATGTCCGACGGGGCAGGCTACCTGTATTACTGCTCCAACGAAACCGTCAACGGCATTCAATATCACTATGTGCCGCAGACCGATGCTATTTTAGTAAGCGATATGTCGAGCGACTTTTTGTCCAAACCCGTCGATGTTTCTAAGTACGGTTTGATTTATGCCGGTGCACAAAAGAATTTCGGGCCGGCGGGACTTACCGTTGTCATCGTCAAGAAAGATTTGTTGGGTAATTGTTCTCCGACAACGCCTTCCATGCTGGATTATTTGACCTATGCCAATTCGGAGTCGATGTACAACACACCGCCGACATTTGCGATTTATGTTTCCTGTTTGGTTTCCAGATGGCTTTTAGCCCAGGGAGGCGTCCAGGAAATGCAGCGCCGTTCCGTTGTCAAGAGCTCCATGCTTTACGACGTGATCGACGGCTCAGACGGTTTCTATACAAATCAGGTCGAAAAAGACAGCCGCTCTTTGATGAATGTCGTGTTTAATTTGGCTGATGAATCTCTCAATGATGAATTCCTCGCTAAAGCCAGAGAAAGAAATATCGTCAACATCAAAGGACACCGCATTGTCGGAGGCATGAGAGCTTCCTTGTACAACGCCGTGACGATTGAAGCGACGGAGAAATTAGCCGAGTTTATGAAAGATTTCAAGGCTTCTCACTGAAGAGGACCCAATGTCTCAAGAATCCCATTCCACAGATAAAGAAATCCAGCCCCTGAGAGAAGAAATCAATCAGATTGACGCTCAGATCGTTGAACTGCTGGATAAAAGAGCGAAGAACGCCAGAAAAATCGGAGAAATTAAAGGTAAAACCGATTCTCCCGTCTATCGTCCCGAGCGAGAAAACGAAGTTATTTTGATGGCTGTAAACCACAGCGACGGGACACTCAAGCCCGAAGGGATCTCCAGCATCTTCAAGGAGATTATGAGCGCCTGCCGTTCTTTAGAGAAAAAGACTACCGTTGCTTTCTTAGGGCCTCGTGGAACTTTCAGCGAGATGGCGATGTTCAAGCAGTTCGGCCGATCCATTCAAGGGATTGCGTGTGACCAGATTGAAGAAGTCTTCCGCGCTGTTGAAGCGGGCACCGCGCAGTTTGGCATCGTGCCGATGGAAAACTCTACGGAAGGTTCTGTAAACCGTACGCTTGATGCTTTGCTGAGAACAAGCTTATCGATTATCGCCGAAGTATCCGTTCCGGTTCATCATAATCTGCTGACAAAGTCCGGCACGCTTGAAGGCATTACGAGAATATATTCTCATCCGCAGTCTTTAGGTCAATGCGTCGGATGGCTCAACAGCAATGTTCCGGATTTGCCGAGAATGTCTGCCGCAAGCAACGGAGACGCAGCTAGAAAGGCATCTGAAGATCCGACTATCGCGGCCATTGCAGGTGAAACCGCTGCCGAAGCCTTCGGGTTGAAGCCGGTATTTGAACATATTCAGGACGACGCGGGTAACCGCACACGTTTTGTGGTGCTCACAAAACAGGGCACCGAGCCTTCCAAAGCTCCAGCCAAAGACAAAACTTCGCTGATTATTTCCGTTCCTCATAAGGCTGGCGCGATTTATCACGCATTAAAGCCGCTTGACTATCACAATGTCTCGATGACCAAGTTCGAGAGCCGTCCTGCAAGAAGCGGTACCTGGGAGTACTACTTCTATATCGATATTGAAGGACATTGCAAATCCCCGGACATCAGCCGCGCCTTGGACGATTTGAAAGACGAATGCGCATTTTTTAAAAATTTAGGGTCTTATCCCGTTGAAGAGGATTTCGGACCGAAACACAATACCGGAGCAAAACTGTGACCAATATTGCAACTTCTACTCCTGCATGGGTTCAAGCTTTAGATAAATACGTTGCCAGCAAGCCGATTGAAGAATTGGCCGCTGAGTTAGGTCTGAAACCCAGTGAAATTATCATGCTTGTGGCCAATGAAAATCCCTACGGCATGTCTCAAAAGGTCAAAGATAAGATTGCTCACGCTGCATTGAACTTAAACCGCTACCCGGATGCCGACTCCTGCTATCTGCAGAAGGCTTTGTCCGAGAAATACGGTCTGCCGCAAGACTGGTTTGTGATTACCAGCGGTTCGAGCGAACTGTTGGGTTTAACGGCTCAAACCGTTTTATGCGAAGGCAAAAATGCGATTATTCCGCAGTACAGCTTCTCCTTGTATCCGATGGTTGCTAAGCTTTGCGGTGCAGAGACCAGAGAGGTTCCGGCAACGGACGGCTACAATGCCGACTTGCAGGGAATTCTTGAACGGATAGACGAAAATACTCGTTTAATCTTCTTAACCAACCCGAACAATCCGACAGGAACCTATTTGTCGGAAAAAGAAATCATCGATTTCTTAGAAAAAGTTCCCTCTAACGTCGTTGTGCTCTTTGATGAAGCCTATGTTGAATTCTTGGAGAAAGAACTCCAGCCGGATTCTTTGGAAATCGTTAAACGTTTCCCGAACGTGATTATTGCCAGAACTTTCTCCAAGGCCTATGGTTTGGCCGGCTGCCGCGTCGGTTACGGCATTGCTCAGCCGGAGCTGCTTGAGCTTATTAACCGTGTACGCCATCCGTTCAATGTAAATGATTTGTCTCAGCTGGCTGCTATCGCTGCCTTAGAAGATCAGGAATTCTTGGAAACAACGCTCAAAAACAATAGAGAAGGCATTGCACAGCTTGCTAAAGCTTTTGATGAATTGGGACTCCCCTACATGGGACTTCATTCAAATTTCATCACGGTTAAAGTCGGAGACGGGGCTAAGATTGTGGGAGAACTTCTAAAGAAGGGCATTATTGTCCGCAAGATGAATTCTTATGATTTGCCTGAATGGATCCGAGTCACAGTCGGTACCAAAGAGCAAAACGAAAGATTTTTAGAAGAGTTGAAAGAACTTCTGTAAGCAAGGAATCAGAAAGAATGACAAAAATGGCAGTTATCGGCTTCGGTCTGATTGGCGGCTCAATGGCATTGAGCTGGAAGCAGGCAGGATTGGTCGATGAAGTTATCGCCTGCGGACACCGGGAGGAAAGTCTGAAGCTGGCCAAGGAAATGGGAGCGGCAGACAGCTGGACCACTTCCATTCCGGAAGCCGTAAAAGACGCAGATATCGTTGTTGTGGCCGTGCCGGTTCAAGCGATGGAAAAGGTATTTTCTGATTTAGCAGACTATCTCAAGCCGGACGCAGTCGTCACCGATGTCGGTTCCACCCGCATGACGGTTATTGAGGCGGCCAGAAAAGGGCTCAAAGAGAAATTCCGCCAATATGCGCCGGGTCATCCTATTGCCGGCGGAGAACTGCCCGGCGTTGCTTACGCTACAAAGGATTTATTCAACGACAAGTGGGTCATTTCTACGCCGACCGATGAAATGGATCCGGAGAAGGTTAAATTTATTGAAGATGCATGGACCAAAGCCGGTGCGAAGATCAAAGTGATGACCCCCGAGCTTCACGATGCAATCTTTGCTTCGGTCAGCCATTTACCGCACGTACTTGCCTACGCATTGGTAGATATGATTACCAAAGAAAAATATGCGAAGGAAAAGCTCGGTATGGCCGGGGCCGGATTCCGTGACTTCACTAGAATCGCGGCCAGTTCTCCTGCAATGTGGCGTGATATTTGCCTGAGCAACCGCGCGGCGATATCCAAAGAGCTGAAGCGCTATAGACAAGAGCTTGAAGAACTTCAAGAAGCCATTGACAACTCAGATGCGCAAAAGCTTGAAGCCTGCTTTGAAAACGCCATGAGAAACCGCAGAGGACTCGTGTTTTCTGCCAGTAAACAAGATCCAGGAAAAGACGATGGAAGAAGTAAGAGTCATTAAACCCATTAAGAAAGTCGGGGGGACGGTGAGCCTTCCCGGCTCAAAAAGCATTTCTAATCGTGCTCTTCTTTTAGCGGCTTTGTCCAGAGGGACAACGCATTTAAAGAATCTGCTGGTTGCTGAAGACACCGACATGATGATCGGCGCGCTCAAAGAATTGGGAGTAAAGCTTGAGCGAAACGGCGATGAAGTCATCGTTGAAGGCTGCGACGGCAACTTCCCGGTTAAAAGAGCCGATTTGTTCTTAGGCAATTCCGGAACTTCCATGCGGCCGCTGGCTTCTGTCCTGGCATTCTCCGGCGGCGAGTACGTTTTAGACGGCGTTCAAAGAATGCGTGAAAGACCGATGGGACATTTGGTTGAAGCACTGAACTCCATCGGCGCACAAATCGTTTGTTTGGGAGAGCAGGGATTTCCGCCGTTAAAGATTTATCCGAGTACACGAATTACGAGCGATGTCGTGCACGTTAAAGGAAACGTTTCCAGTCAGTTTGCTTCCGGCCTCTTAATGGCAGCTCCGCTGGTAGCACCTGCTCAAGGTCTCAATATCGTGATTGACGGTGAGTTGGTGAGCTCTCCCTATGTCTCTCTGACCTGCAAACTGATGGCACGTTTCGGCGTCATTGTCACAATCGACGTAGAAACCTACGTTGTTCCGTCTCATCCGTACATTTCTCCGGGAGAGATGATGGTGGAGGCGGATGCTTCGAGTGCATCTTACTTCCTTGCCTTGGGTGCTCTTGTCGGTCCGCTTACTGTCAAAGGCGTAGGCCGAGACAGTCTGCAGGGGGACGCGGCGTTTGTTGAGTATTTAGCAAAGACCGGGGCCTCGGTTACCCGCGGAGAAAACTGGATTAAGACCGCTCCTTCCATTTATGGTCCGAAACTGCAGGGCATTGATGAAGATTTCCGGCAGATTCCGGATGCGGCGATGACAATTGCCGCAATCGCACCGATGTGCGAAGGTCCGACAACTTTGCGAGGAATCGGCAGCTGGCGCGTTAAAGAAACCGATCGTATCGAGGCGATGGCAAAAGAGCTGACAAAGGTGGGCTGTCAAGTAACTTCAGGCCCTGACTGGCTGAGAATTGTTCCGCCTGAAAAACTGCAGGGCGCTACATTTGATACCTATAAAGATCACCGCATGGCGATGTGCATGTCTTTGATTGCAGCCGGCGGCGTTGAAGTAGAAATCCGTGACCCGGGCTGCGTGGCCAAGACATTCCCGGATTATTTTGAAAGACTGGCTTCGGTCATTAAGGAGTAAGCATGGAGCAGAACATTCCGATTATTACGATTGACGGGCCGGTTGCTTCGGGCAAAGGCAGTGTCTCTGCCGGTGTTGCCAAAGTTTTAGGATTTAACGTTCTCGACAGCGGCTCACTTTATCGCTTGACGGCTTATGCGGCCTTAAAGCAGCAGAAACATCTGGAGGATGAAGAGCAGATTGAACAGACCGCCGTCAATTTGAAAGCGGTTTTCAATGACGGAAAGATTTTGCTCGAAGGAGAGGACGTCACCGATGCTATCCGTCAGGAAGAAGTAGGTTTAGCCGCAAGCAAAGTGGCAGTGCACCCCAAGGTGAGAAAAGCATTGTTCAAGCTTCAGAGAGATTATGCGCAGGCGCCGGGGCTAGTTGCCGACGGCCGAGACATGGGAAGCGTGGTGTTTCCGGAAGCGACATTGAAAATTTTCCTCACAGCTTCTGCCGAGGCTAGAGCAAAAAGACGCTATAACCAGTTGAAAGAGAAAGGAATTCATAGTAATATTGCTGACCTTGTGAAGGATTTGAAAGAGCGAGACGAGCGTGATTTGAAGCGTTCCGTGGCTCCTTTAGTTCCTGCACCCGGCGCGAGAATCCTTGATTCATCGGACTTGACGCTGGAAGAAACGATTAACCAGGTTCTGGAGTGGTACCGCGGAACCGAGGCTTAAGCCTTTGAAGTGTGCCCCTGTATTTCGCGTTGGAATATGGGAATTTAACTAACCCGTTTTAAAGAAATTGTCTCTTTAAAACAACTTATTTATTTACATGACAGATAAACAAAACCAACCCGTAAAAGAATCCTTTGCCGATCTTTTTGAACAGAGCCTTGCTAAACAAGAAATGAAACAAGGCGAAGTCATCACAGCTGAAGTTGTTCGTGTTGACTATAACTTCGTTGTTGTTAACGCAGGCTTGAAGAGCGAATCCTTCATTCCTATCGAAGAGTTCAAAGACGACCGCGGTGAAGTTGACGTTCAACCGGGTGACTTCGTTTCCGTTGCTATCGAAAGTCTCGAAAACGGCTACGGCGACACAATTCTTTCCCGTGACAAAGCCAAGAGACTTGCTGCTTGGATGAATCTTGAAAAAGCTCTTGAATCCGGCGAACTCGTTTCCGGTACAGTTACCGGCAAGGTTAAGGGCGGCTTGACTGTTATGACAAACGGCATCCGTGCTTTCCTTCCAGGTTCCTTGGTTGACACACGCCCGGTTAAGGACACTACTCCTTACGAAGGCAAGACAATGGAATTCAAGGTTATCAAACTTGATCGCAAGCGCAACAACGTTGTTGTCAGCCGCCGTGCAGTTGTTGAAGCCAACATGGGCGAAGAAAGAGCCAAACTTCTTGAAAACCTTCAGGAAGGTGCAGTTGTTAAGGGTATCGTCAAGAACATTACCGACTACGGTGCATTCGTTGACCTCGGCGGTATCGACGGTCTTCTTCACATCACCGACTTGGCCTGGAGACGCGTACGTCATCCGAGCGAAGTTCTTGAACAAGGTCAGGAAATCACAGCCAAGGTTCTCAAGTTCGATCAGGACAAGAACCGTGTTTCCCTCGGCATCAAGCAGCTTGGTGAAGATCCATGGCTCGGTATTGCACGCCGCTACCCACAGAACACACGTTTGTTCGGTAAAGTTACCAACATCACTGAATACGGTGCTTTCGTTGAAATCGAAACCGGCATCGAAGGTCTTGTCCACGTTTCTGAAATGGATTGGACAAACAAGAATGTTGATCCGAAGAAAGTTGTTCAGCTCGGCGACGAAGTTGAAGTCATGGTTCTCGAAATCGACGAAGAACGCCGTCGTATTTCCCTTGGCATGAAACAGTGCAAACCAAATCCATGGGAAGAATTCGCAGCTTCTCACCAGAAGGGCGACAAAGTCAGCGGCCAGATCAAGTCCATCACTGACTTCGGTGTATTCATCGGCTTGCCAGGCGGTATCGACGGTTTGGTTCACCTCTCTGACCTCTCTTGGACAGAACCGGGCGAAGAAGCCAAGCGCAACTACAAGAAGGGCGATGAACTCGAAGCTACAGTTCTCTCCATCGACGTAGAACGCGAACGTATTTCTCTCGGTGTCAAACAGATGACAGGCGATCCGTTCTCCAACTACACATCCACTCATGAAAAGGGTGCTGTTGTAACCGGTAAGGTTAAGTCTGTTGATGCAAGAGGTGCTGTTATCGATCTCGGCAACGAAGCTGAAGGTTACCTCCGCGCCAGCGAAATCTCTCCGGACAGAGTTGAAGACGCCAGAAACGTTTTGAAGGAAGGCGACGAAGTAACAGCTGCCATTACTAACATTGACCGCAAGGCTCGCACAATCCAGCTTTCCATCAAGGCTAAGGATCAGGCTGAAACTCGCGAAGCAATGGAAAAGATGACTGCTGATGCACAGTCCGGCACCACAAATCTCGGTGCTTTGTTGAAAGCAAAATTGGACCAATCCAAGTAAGAGGCACCTCACGTGGCAATGACTAAATCTGAATTGATAGCATTGCTTGCAGAGGATCCGCTTCTTGTCCAGGATCGCATGTCAGCAAAGGAAGTTGATGAAGCTGTAAATAAGATCATTAACGTGATGGCAGCGACCCTGGCGGAAGGGAACAGGATTGAGATTCGCGGATTTGGGAGCTTTGCTTTAAATTACAGACCTCCAAGAAAGGGACGTAACCCAAAAACCGGCGCCTCAGTTGAAGTTCCGGCCAAATATGCCCCTCACTTCAAAGCAGGCAAAGAGATGCGTGAAAGAGTAGATTCCGACGCTTGTAAATCTATTCCGTTATCTCAATAACTTTGCGATAAAAACACTAAAACCCGCTCGAAAGCGGGTTTTAGTGTTTTTGGAGACGCGAAAATTTCTGAGGAATGTATTCTGGCTTGTCCAGAGTTGAGTATTTAACTTTTTCGTTATCACGAAATTCAACTATCACCGTTTTTTATGGGACCTTGATCTGAACAAAGAAAAAACATAAAAAATGAGTAAGCGATAACAAGAAAGACAGACAGGGAAGAGGGGGAATAGATTAATTCTTGCCAAATAGCCTGCCACTCTGACACCGCTGCCAAAAATCTCTTAACTGGCTACCAGGAAAACATCGTAAAAAAATACGAGTGACGATGGCGCTGGAACCAATGACGACGCCAGCGAGAATTCCTCAATTTTTCGAAAAACAACAAGCGAGAGTCCTTTTCAGTTTAAAAGGAAACTAACTCGGAGGGAGCGCTGGATAGAGAGAAGAAAGTTTCTTTGGTCCCGGTAATAGGGAGAGGGTGAATATAAAATTTTTCGAAAATTATGGCACTTTTCGTGCAATTTGAAGTGTTTCGAAGAAATCCTCAGCTAACACAAAATAAAATTTATATCTTTCATAGCATTAGCTGAGGGTTTCAATTGTAAAACTTACATCCTTCAACTGAAACGATGCTATTAAGTTCGCGAAAACTGTTCTTTTTGAAGTTTCAATTGTACAAACTTACATCCTTCAACTGAAACTCAACTGAAATACAGTGTTGGCGAGGGCTACAATTATTTTTTCACACAGAGTGAAATTCTAAATTGAAGGGTTCAAAATTCAGAACAGCAAAACTCGTTTTCTAACGCACTATTCTAATAAAAATAGGCTTATTCTAATATTCTATCAATTTGAATATTAGAATAGGAAGACAGCAATTTTTTGCGGAAGAGTGCTTTTTGCGTTTTTCCCCCTCACTCAATCAAGATTGATAGAGCCATGGAATTAACTGCGTTAGCTCTCTTTTGAAATGCCCGTTCAAAAATTCTATTGATTTCTGCTTGACCTCTTCATAGCCAAAAATATGGCTGTTCTTTTTATGAATCAGCACGATTTTTCTTGTGATTACTGGAGGAGGCATCGGTAGAATGTTAAGGCTGTTAACAAACTCCGAATGCTGAAGCAAAGTTGCGGGCCTTAAGAAACTCCATCCAATCCCTTTCTGGATAAGTCTGACCATTACCCCGCCGGTATCTACTTGGAGCCGGTAAGGTAGATGGAGAGAAAGTGAGTTCAGCATGGATTCTGTAATTACATCTCCTCCGGAGGATCGGTTGTATCTTAAGAACGGAAGGC
>UQNA01000044.1 GCA_900542195.1 uncultured Sutterella sp.
CCGTACGGTGGGTGCTGTGAGAGGGGGACGGGGCAACCCAACCCTCTACTCGATTCTTTCCGTTTTTCTTTTTTGCACAAATATTTGGTAGTGCTTGGGCTTTTATACCTACCCCTTTTGGAGTAGATAGAAGGTAATAGGTGATAGAGATAGGCGTTAAGCTTGATTTAATAAAGTTCCTCGATCAAAATGTAAGTGTTGGTAAAAAATTTACCCCACTAACTCGGAGAACAACATGAGAAAGATGAACAATCTGCTCTCTATTTTGGCGGTTCTTGCTCTCTCTGGAACGGCCTCTGCAGCTCTGGCGCAGGCTCCGGCCCAGCCAAATGCAGCTTCTGCAACGTGTGTGGCTTGTCACTCTAACATTGGCGCTATGCACCAAGGAAATAAGCATCAAAACTTACCTTGCGCAACATGCCACGAAGGTACAGATAAGCACCTAACGAATCCAAAACAGAAACCTACTGTGTCTATGAATCCTCAGCAATGCGGCACTTGCCATGCTGATCAGTTCAAGACAATGTACCAAGCAAATCCTCATTCGATTGCTCGCAACTCCAAGAAGAATTCTGACAGCATCGCTCCTAACCCATTCTTTGATGAAGCACTGGGAGCCCACGGCTTTACTAAGGAACATAACCTTTTGAGAGCTCACGCTTATGGCGCTGTTGACCAATTCTTGGCTGATCGCTCTTTCGGTGGACGTTTCGTTCCTAAAGACGGCTGGTTATTCTTCGGTGAAAACGGCGGTTTCTTCGGCGTTTGGGACAAGATTAAAGACACTATGCCGGATAACAATCAGCAGAAACCTCATAAACCTGGTACTGCCGCTGCTGCCAATCCGGTTTGCTGGACATGTAAGTCTTCTGACCTCATGATGGATTGGGCCTACTTGGGTGATCCTAAGGCCGGCGCAAAATGGTCAAGAGCATCTAATCCCGTTGAACTTGTCCGCAACATCAATCATGCTTTGAACTGCAACCTCTGCCATGATCCGCACAGCGCTCAGCCGCGCGTTATCAGAGATGCTTTGATCCAGGCCGTTACACGTACTGATTATCCGACTCTCTACTCAGAATCTGCCAACAAGACTCCGGTAGACGTTAAGGATATGGGTCTTCGCGGTTTCACAAGAAAGATTGCTATCTTAGGTAAACCGGACAGCAAGTTGATGTGTGCACAGTGCCACGTTGAATACAACTGCAACCCCGGTACCGATCCTGCTACAGGCAAGCCAATCAAGATGGATGACGCCAGAACCAATCTCTTTCCATTGGTTGATGTCACCAAGATTGATGATTTCTACAAACATGCATCTTTCAAAGATTTCAAACACAATCAGACAGGCGCTCTTCTTACTAAGATGCAGCACCCTGATACAGAAATCTATTGGAATTCTACTCATGACAAAGCAGGCGTAGGTTGCGCAGCATGCCATATGCCTAAGGTCAAGAATGAAAAGGGCGAAACCTATACATCTCACTGGGCAACCAATCCGAGAGCTTATGTTCAGGAAACTTGCCTGCAATGCCACAAAGATAAGACCGAAGAACACATGACACGAGTCATGGACGCTCAGAAGGCTTACTACATGGGCAAGCTTAGAGAAACTGAAGGTGCTATGTCTCAAATGTTCATCGCCTTTAGAGAAGCTAAAGACGCTGGCATCACAGGAGAACCTATCAAACAGGCTCAAGACCTTCACTCCGTTGCTCATACAAACTGGGAATGGTGGACAGCTGCTAACGGCGCATGGTTCCACAATCCGCAGCAAGCACAGGCTTCTTTAGCTAAGGCTACTGATTCTGCTAAGGCCGCAACAAAGATCTTAAGAGACGCAGTTGCTGCTAAGGTACAAGGTCAACAACAAGCTAAGAAGTAATTAGTAGTTATTCAGGCCTAAGGGAAGTCTCCACTCCTTTAGGCCTTTTTTGAGTCTTTAGGACGGTAAAATCAGAAAAAAAAGGCCTCCATGATGAATAACACCCTTTCAAGTCCTAAAGATTTTGAAGCCATCTTTTTGGTTTCCATTGCACACGCAAGTTCTCATTTCTACCATTTAGTAATTCCGTCTTTGTTTCCTTGGCTGATGCCGGCATTTGACTTGAATTTCATTCAAGCCGGCGCCTTGATGACAACTTTTTTTGTAACGAGCGCAGTAGGACAATCGGCCAGCGGCTTTTTTGTTGATAAGACGGGCCCGAAAGCCGGAATGTATCTAGGTTTGGTACTTTTGGCATCTAGTGCAATTGTGCTGGGCCTCTCAGTCAATTATGCAATGCTGTTTTTAGCGGCTGCTTTAGCAGGAGCGGGCAACTCGGTATTCCATCCGGCCGATTACAGTCTGATGAATTACAACATCTCTAAACCGATGTTAGGACATGCGTTCGCCTGGCATACGTTCACCGGAAATATTGGCTGGGCCATCTGTCCGCTATTTATGGTTTTGATAGCGGAACACTATGGATGGCGAGCGGCGGCCTTTGCTGCTTCTTCGATAGCAATTATCGTTTTGCTTGTTGAATTGGCCAGAAGCTCGGTTTTTTCCAACGACCAACGTAATGATAAGAGCGTTGACAAGAAGGCTTCCAGCGGAAATGCTTTTAGTTTTCTTTCCGAGAAGGCTGTTTGGCAGTGTTTCTTCTTCTTTTTCTTTACCGCCGGTGCCTTCGGTGTTCTTCAAAGTTTCAGTCAAACTATCTTTAATCATTTGTATAACCTGGATTTAAAGAGTGCTTCGACGGCTTTGACTGCTTATTTAGTATGTTCGGGCGTCGGCTGTCTCTTAGGAGGGTTCTTTACTAATCAGGAAAAACTCAGCAACGGAGCGGTAGTCGCTCTTGCCTTAACCTTTTCTGCCTTGATGTCCTTGCTGTTGGCTTCCTGTATCTTGACCGGTTATTGGGCTATCTTATTTATGGGTGCTATGGGTTTAGGCACCGGAATCGCAAGTCCTAGCCGAGACATCATGATCAGAAAAGCCACAATCAATAAACTGGGAATGAAATCTATCGGCCGAGTCTATGGCTTTACCTACTGCGGAATGGATGTCGGACAGTCATTGTCTCCCGTGGTTTTTGCTCCGCTTTTGGATGCTCAGATGTTTATGGCAGCTTTGTTTGGAGTTGCATTACTTCAGACTTTGGCAATTTTCACTGCCCTTAGTGTTGACAACGGACCGAAGTCTTCTCTAGATCTCGCAACTTAAGAAATTTGATTTATGACATTTTCTTCGTCTCAAATATATTTTTTTATATGTGCAGCCTTGATGATCTGTTTGCTGCTGGTATGTCTTTGGGTTGGAATGAAGGGACTATTTCAAGAACGCAAAGAATTTGAGACGGAGGAACTCAATCGCTATGTTTACTCTGACGAACTAGCTGAACTTCAAAGAGATTTAAATCGAGGCAGCATTACCCGGGCACAGTTTGAGGAGGGGAAAGAAGAGCTGGAACGCCGTGCTCTGGAAGAAGCAAATTATTTAGATGCGCCGGTGAAAAGTCATCCCAAAGAAAAATTATTTTTCTTAGGACTTGGAGTCCTAATTCCTATCTCCGCAATCGTAATCTATCTTTACGTGGGTAATCCTTCTTTGATTGGGTACCATATTGAAAGTGAGAAGTCTCATTGGAATGAAAGGGGAGAGGTCTTCTTTGATGAAAATGCTCCTTTGGAAGAAGATAAACTAAGAGAGTATCTAAAAGAGTCACCTAAAGATGTTAGAGGATGGTTGACGTTAGCCAGACTTCTTAATCAAAAGAAAAAACCTGACGAGGCTTTACAAGCTTTCAATAAGGCTTTCTCTTTGTCCAATAAAATTTCAGAAGATCCTGATTCCGTGTTGGAGAGAGCTCTGACCATGTTGGAAACAGGAAAACCTGAGAATTATTCTGAGGCTAAAAAAGAGCTTTCCAGAGTGATTGAAATGAACTCGGGAAATGTAAGGCCTTACGAAGTCTTAGGTATTTTGTGTTTTAACGAAGGAAAATATGAAGAAGCCGCCAAGTATTGGACAGAAGCTCTGGGTTACTACCCGGAAAACTCGGCGACTCGATCTTATCTTCTTGACGTGATTGGCGAAGCGAAGAATAGGGCTTCTCTAAATTTCACTCGCTAAAGAAATTGTCATTTCACAGGGTTTGCAGTGGAACTTGGCAATTAGTACGGTTTTACCGCTGACTAACTTAAGCGGTGTGGGTTTAATTTTTTCTCCGCGCTTCCTAGCTTCTTTAGGACAAAGATTTAAGCTGTAGCGGATGCAGTGTTTGCATCTCATCAGTTCGGCCTGAGGATTCTTGTGACCGTCTTCTAAAGCGGTTTCTACTATCTTGAAGCCGTGCTTCTCATAGAACTCTCTAGCCTTTTGATTTAAGACGTTCCCTCTATAGTCCAGCAAAGGGTTTTCTGCGAAGAAAGCACCGGGCTCTTTGGCCTGAGCCTTCGGCAGTTTAGAAAAAGAACTTATCCGTTTGGTTTCTAACTGTTCAATGACGGTTCTTCTCAGACTGTTGACCGCCGAAGCCGGGAGAAATCTGATGGTATCGCCTTCGACGGAGATTTCGTCAGAATCAAAAATAGTGTTGCCTAATTTACCAAGGGATTTTTTAATTTGAGTCAGAGCGTTTTCTCTGTTCTTCGCCTCATCAAAATTATTTGGTACCGAGACGGTTGAAACATTTCCGTCTTTGTCAGAAGCATAGACAGTCAGAGAATCATCAGAAAACTTAGCCTCAATCTTGATAGGAATCTTTCTGAGAGAGGTTGTGGCATTCATCTTTTTCAGCCAAGCCGCATCTTTGTTGCGCATCAGCTCCATGCCTACGGCCAATCCTGAAATCCTCCCGGTATGCTCGCGTGTATGGAGAGTCCAAAGATTGGTTGCATCCGGTACTTTTTCGGCCCTATTTACCAGGAATCCTGAAAGCTCGTCTTTATCATTCCAGAAGGTTAGACCGTCTCCATTATTGAATTCGTGTTTGCTTCTTACCGTGATGGAGAAATTTTCTATTTTGACAACTTTGCCAATGATGTCGCCTGTCTTTTTGGGAGAGTTAAAACAAGCTATATCAGGCTGTCTTCCATTGACAAAATAATCAGTACCTCCGCGATTGAAGGCGTTGTTGACATCGGGATCAAAGAAAAATTCAATCTTCCCTTCACTAGATTTAGCAAAAGAGGGGTTTCGGGATAAGAATTGATCCAGCAGACGTCGATAATGAGCCGTCGTATTTTTTACATACGCTGCATCTTTATATCTTCCCTCAATTTTGAAACTTCTCACACCGGCTTCGATTAAGGCCGGAAGGTTTGCACTTTGATTGTTGTCTTTGAGCGAAAGAACATGCTCATTGAGTCCGAGGATTTTGCCTTCCTCATCATAAACATCGAAGGGAAGGCGGCAAACTTGCGAGCATTCCCCGCGGTTTGCGCTGCGATTTTTCAGAACTTGACTTGCGTAGCATTGACCGCTGTAGCTTACACAGAGAGCGCCGTGAATAAAAAATTCGATTCTGGCTTTTTCCAAAGAATCATAGATTGCTTTAATTTGGGCGAGATCTAGCTCTCGGGCAGGTACGATTTGTGAGAAACCGGCATTCTCTAAGAATTTTGCCTTTTCAGCGGTACGAATATCGCATTGAGTAGAGGCATGCAGCTGAATGGGAGGAAGATCACACATCAGCAGTCCCATGTCTTGGACAATCAAAGCATCAATGCCGATATTCCAGGCTTTGTGTGCCAGTTCTACTGCTTGTTCGAGTTCTTTATCTTTCAGCAAGGTGTTTAACGTCAGATAAACTCGTGAACGATATTGGTGTGCATACTTAACTAATCTTTCTAAGCCCTCCAGGCTGTTGCCTGCATTAGCACGGGCACCGAAAGAAGGGCCTCCGATATAAACGGCATCGGCCCCGTGAGAGATTGCTTCAATACCGATATCAGCATTTTTAGCCGGACTTAAAAGTTCTAATTCTTGAGGAGAGGACATAGAAAAAAATAAACCCACGCGAGTGGGTTGAAGAAAAAGTTAGTGGGTTAACGGCAGTGATCGTATTTGAGAAGATCTAAGACTTCCAAGTTAGTCTGCCTTTGTTTAGCGATATCGTAAGGGGCCAAAGCGTCATTGTTGCAAAAATCTTTCCGGGCACCGGCATTTAAGAGAAGTTTCACGGTTTCTGCATTTCCGTCTCTTGCCGCCATATATAAGGGAGTTATACCGCGCAGAGTTCTTGCGTTGAGATCTGCTCCGCCTCTCAGAAGCAGCGGAATAATTTCGTTGTTGCTTGAGGCAGCTGCGTAGTGCAGGGGAGTCCAGTGTCCCGGGTTATTAACGGAAGCTCCCTTAGCTAATAATTTCTTTGCGATACCATTTTCTTTATAAAAAATAGCAAGCATCAAGGGAGTTTCATACAGCACATTCGGTTTGTTCAAATCAATATTTTTTTGATTGAGAAGTAAGTCGATTACATCATAGGACTTATTGCGGATTGCGCTGGATAAAAGAGGATCAGCGTTTCCGCCCGGAGTTGCCGTATTGGGATCAAAACCTTGTTTAAGAAGCGGGGCTAGATCGTCAGGACGGTTATTAAGGGCTGCATCAATAGCATCTTCATAAGAAGAAGCCAAAGCTGCTCCGCAAACAAAAATGGTCGCCGCGACCGTCAAAATAAATCTTTTAACCTTCATACCGAGCCTTACTAAAAAGTCGAAAAAAATTTTCTGTCGTGGCTTCTTCGACCTCCTCTAAAGAAATCGAACGAAGCTCAGCAATTTTTTTCGCTACGTAAATTTCTTTAGACGGATCATTTCGCTTTCCTCTAAATGGCACGGGAGCCAAATAAGGACAATCTGTCTCAACTAATATTCTTTCAAGCGGGATAGACGAAGCAACGCTTTGAATATCAACCGCATTTTTAAACGTCACAATACCTGAAAACGAAATGTAGCCGCCCATTTCCAACGCAACTTGGGCCATCTTTTGATCACCACAGAAGCAATGAAGGACAAATCCGCATTCTTCTGCGTGATTGTCTTGAAGAATTCTCATCGTATCTTCATTGGCATCGCGGGAGTGAACAATTACCGGCAGATTGGCTTTTCTTGCTGCCTGAATATGAAGTGCAAATCTTTCTCTTTGCCAGTCCAAAGGTTCGGAGTTGTAGTAATAGTCGAGTCCGCACTCTCCTATTCCGACTACTTTTTCATCGGTGGAAAGAGCAACCAGCTCTTCAATCGTTGCCTCGGAAATGTCGTCATCCGTGCTCGGATGAACTCCGACGGAGCACCAAATATTTTTGTGCGATTTAGAAAATGAAAGGCAGCGAGGAAACTCTCTTAAGGCACAGCAAACCGTCAATGCGCCTTTCACATTATTCTTTTCCATTTCAGAAAAAATGCGCGGAAGTTCTTCGACAAACTCCGGGCTGTCGATGTGGCAATGTGAATCTATGAGCATAGGTAAGAGAGCTTATGAAAGACGTTCAAAATGAAGGAAGCCGCCTTCATAGCTTAAATATCCGCCTCTGGTCTTGCCGTTTTCAAAATCCCAGTCAGGAAGTACCCAACGGTCAAAACGGAAGTCGTCATTGACGTGAGTGTGATGAGCGGGTTTATGAGTATGCCCGTGAATGACAGTAGCTACATTTGCCTGGCGCGCGGCTCTGGCTACATCATGGACAACGACATCCATTAATTCATAACTTTTATGAGTATTCTCGTCTTTGCTTTGGTCTCGAAGGCTGTTGGCTAAGTCGATTCTGTGTTTCAGTTTTTCCTGCAGAATGGAAACCTGCACATCGGGATTTCGGAGTGTAGAGCGGAACTGTTGATAGTCCTTATCAAGAGTGCACCACTCATCGCCGTGAGAAAGCAGTATCCTTTCGTGGCCTGCGTAGGTGACAACCGGATCGGAAATCAGGATTGCGCCGGTTTGCTTCTCGAAGACTTTTCCTAAAAGAAAATCCCGATTGCCGTGCATTGCGTACAGGCTTTTTCCTAAAAGCCTGTAGTTCTTAAGGGCGTTGATAATATCCGGGAAGGCGTCAATGTGGTCGTCACCTGCCCAGAATTCAAATAAATCACCCAAAATTATCAGTTCATTGAATTTGATGGCATCTCGCCTCAAAAACTGGAAAAACGCTTCTTTCGTAGCTTGTTTGTCATTAGACAAATGAAGGTCTGCAATAAACACAGGCTTTCCCAGAGCGGGAAGCTGCTTTACACAAGAATTGATAGGAGCGATGCCATCAAAAGACACTTAGATCACCTCTGCTTTTTCGATAATCACATCTTCAGCAGGAACATCCTGATGAGGGAAATGACTTGTTGTTCTAACTTGGGCGATCTTATCAACAACTTCTTCCCCAGCGACAACTTTTCCGAAAACTGCATAACCCCAACCTTGGGAAGTTTCGCTGCGGAAGTCTAAGAAGTTGTTGTTAGCAACGTTGATGAAGAACTGGGCGGAAGCGGAGTGAGGATCGCTTGTGCGGGCCATAGAAATGGTGTACTTGTCGTTCTTTAAGCCGTTGTTAGCTTCGTTTCTGATCGGGGCTCTTGTTTCTTTTTGAACCATGTCGGGAGTAAAGCCGCCTCCCTGGATCATGAAGCCGGGAATAACACGGTGGAAAATAACGCCGTTGTAAAAACCGTCTTTGACATATTGTTCAAAGTTAGCGGCTGTAACAGGAGCATTTTTGAAATCCAGTTCAACGTCGATGACGCCGAAGTTTGTAGTTAAACGAATCATTTGTTTTTCCTTCTTTATTTCAAAATTTCAACAGACTTAATTTCGATAGGTCTTACAGGAACGTCGTCGTGGAAGCCCTTTGAAGTTGTCGGCTGGCGTACGATTTTTCTCACGGTATCCATGCCGGAGACGACATGACCGAAAACAGCATACCCGTCATTGGAGGCAGAGGCATTTAAAAAATCGTTGTCCTTAACATTAATGAAGAATTGGCTTGTAGCAGAATTCGGATCATTGGTTCTTGCCATGGCCACGGTTCCTACGTTATTTTTCAATCCGTTTTTAGCTTCAAGCGGGATCGGAGCATGAGTTTTTTTCTGCTGCATGGAGGCAGTAAAACCGCCCCCTTGAATCATGAATCCCGGAATCACACGGTGGAAAATAGTGTTGGTGTAAAAACCTTCCTTGGCGTAATTCAAAAAATTAGCGCAGGTCTTAGGAGCTTTTTGTTCATCAAGCTCAATTACGATTCTGCCTTCAGTGGTATTGATTGCAACCTTCTGTCCGGCATAAGCACCTGTACAGACGGCTAATGCAATGACTGCAGAAGCAATAATTTTCTTATTAAATATCATATTCAAAACCTAATAAATTTCCAGGCTTCCTTGAGCCAATCTTTGGATTGTATTAGCAGCAAAAAGAAAATGGACAAAATTACTTACTTAAGAGCTCTCTAATCGTTTCTAATTTTGTCTTGGTGTTTTTGCTTTTCGGAGAAAGCTTTAAGGCTTCCCCGTAAGATTGGGCTGCCAATGCAAGGTATACGTCACCGAGGTTGTTGTAAGTCGTAAAGGACTTGGCATTGTTGGAAAGGGCTTGTTCCAACAGTTCTTTGGCACGGCCCAGATTTCCTTCTCCTGCATAAAGTACAGCTAAGTTGTTGTAAGGTTCGGCGATTTCCGGATATTCTCGAATCAGTTCTTCAAAAGCATCTTTCGCTTCCTTGTTTCTCTTGAGGTCCGAGAGAATGACGCCGCGGATGAATCGGAGCTGGACGTTCTTAGGATTGTTTTCAATCTCTTTTTCTGCAAGAGCTAAGGCATCTGCACGTTTGCCGCGATAAATTAGTTGGTTGACGTCCCTTACCGGATTGATAACTTCATTTTCTTCAGGCTGAAAAAGTTGGGCCTGCGTTGATGTCAAAGAAGCGGAGCCTAGCAGCAAGGAGAAGCAAAGAAGGGAAACTAATTTCGAAATGCGCATTTCTTAACTATCCAAAGTCATTGAACAAAACTTATAATCAATAGATTGTAACCTTAGAACCACGGGGAGCGAAGCCCCGTCATTTAGAACGGTAATAGTTAGGATGACTTATGGCCCTAAAAATTTATAACACTCTGACTCGAAAAGTTGAACCTTTCAAATCCATTGAACCGGGGAAGGCCGGAATGTATGTTTGCGGGGTCACGGTTTACGACGATTGTCACATTGGTCATGGAAGGACCTTTATCGCTTTTGATGTCGCACGAAGATGGTTGGAAAAAAGCGGCTATGAGGTTAAATTCGTTCGAAATATTACCGACGTAGACGACAAAATCATCAAAAGATCGGCCGAAAGAGGAATTCTTCCTGAAGAGCTGAGCAAAATTTATGCAGAAAGAATGCAGGAAGATTTTGCTGAACTGGGCTGCCTTCCTCCAACTCACGAACCTCGCGCTACAGCCTACATTCCGCAAATGCTTTCTCTCATCGAGAAGTTGGAAGAAAAAGGATATGCATATCAAGACAAAGGCGGAGACGTGGACTTTGCCGTGCGTAATTTCAAGGATTACGGCGAGCTCTCCGGAAAGAAGATTGATGAACTTCGTGCAGGAGAACGAGTTTCAATTGATGAGACAAAACGTGATCCGTTAGATTTCGTGTTATGGAAAAAAGCAAAACCCGGTGAACCGCAATGGGATAGCAAATGGGGTAAGGGAAGACCGGGTTGGCATATCGAATGTTCCGCAATGGCATGCGAACTTCTCGGAGAGACAATCGATATCCATGCAGGCGGTCCTGATTTGAAGTTCCCTCACCACGAAAACGAGATTGCTCAGAGCCAGGCGGCAACGGGCAAGAAATTCGTAAACACTTGGATGCACTCGGGGCCTCTTCGCGTCAATGGAGAGAAGATGAGCAAGTCTTTAGGAAACTTCTGGACTATCCGTGATGCATTGAAAGAAACAAACAAGCAATATGGCCAAGGAAACGGAAACGAAACTTTGCGTTTCTTCTTGCTTAAGTCTCAATACAGAAGCCCTATCGACTTTTCTTCTGCTCTTGTTGAAGACGCTCATACAGGTTTGACCCGTCTCTACAATGCGTTAAAAGAAGTGGCTCCTGACGAACAGCCGTTGGATTGGAATGAAAAGCACGCAGCTAAATTTAAAGAGGCAATGGATGATGACTTCAATACGGCGTTGGCTGTCTCTGTGCTGTTTGAATTGGCAAATGAAGTCAATTCCACTAAGTCTCCTGAATTGGCCCGCCAACTCAAAAAGCTAGGTGAAGTTCTGGGGCTCCTCCAGCTGAATCCTGAGAAATTCATTAAGGGAGCAGTAGAAGGAGTGGATGCCGCCTGGGTTGAAGAAATGATTCAGAAGCGCAAGGAGGCTAAAAAGAACAAAGATTTTGGTACTGCAGATGCGATCCGTCAGGAATTGAAGGATAAAGGCATTGTCCTTGAAGACAAGCCGGGCGGAATTACTGAATGGAAGAAGGCCTAAACCATGACAGATGTCTTAGCCGGAGTAACACCGGTTCTTCCCGGTTGGTGGAATGAAGCGTGTGAGGAGTTAAGCAAACGTGATGAAAAGATGGCAGAGCTGATTAATGTTTACTCCCATACAGCTCTGACTTCAGTTCAAGATCCTTTTGGAACTTTGATTAGATCCGTCATCGGTCAGCAAATTTCAACGAAAGCGGCTCAAACAATTTGGAGAAATTTTGCGGCGGCTTGCCCTGAGATGACTCCCCAGCGAGTCGCAAAGAAACACCGAAGAACTTTGAGAAGCTGCGGTCTGTCCGAGAGAAAAATAGATTACATCTTAGATATTTGCCGTTATTTCCTGGAAGAAAACATCACCTTTGAGCTATTGGAGGGTATGTCAGAACAGGAAATCATTGACAGCCTTACCTCGATTAAAGGAGTAGGACGTTGGACGGCTGAGATGTTTTTAATCTTTACCATGGGAAGGCAGAATGTGTTCCCTGTTGCTGACTTAGGCATAATTAAAGCAATAGAAAAGCTTTACTTTTCTCCTGAGGAACTTCAGGCTCTTGATGCTCGGCAAAAGCAAATAAAAATACTTAAACTTTCTGAAAACTGGGCACCATACAAAACAGCTGCCAGCTGGTTTTTGTGGAGAAGCTTAAATAATTCGCCCGTGAGATATTAAATATGGCTAAATTAACTTACCTTGAATTTGAAAAACCAGTTTCGGTTTTGGAAGATAAAATTGCGGAACTTCAAAAAGTAAGCGAAGATCCCAATTCCATCAATATCCAAAGTGAAATTGATAAGCTGGAAAGAAAAAAGACCAAGCTTCTCAAAGATATCTACAGCAAGCTCACTCCATGGAATGTCTCTTTAGTTGCGCGTCATCCGCAGAGACCATATACCCTTGATTACATCAATACCATTTTTACCGACTTTCATGAGCTTCACGGAGATAGAAGCTATGCGGACGACCTCTCAATCGTCGGCGGTTTAGCCCGTTTTAACGGTCACAGTGTAATGGTTATCGGTCATCAGAAGGGGCGCGATACCAAGGAAAGAACTTTGAGAAATTTCGGCATGAGCCGTCCGGAAGGCTATCGCAAAGCATTACGACTGATGAAGCTTGCGGAAAAATTCAACATCCCTCTGTTTACTTTTGTTGATACCCCGGGAGCTTATCCCGGAATCGGGGCGGAAGAAAGAGGCCAGTCGGAAGCTATCGGACATAACTTATATGCAATGAGCCAGCTCCGAGTTCCGATTATTACTACAATCATTGGAGAAGGCGGCTCCGGAGGTGCTCTGGCGATTGCAGTTTGCGACGTTTTACAGATGCTTCAGAACAGTACGTATTCCGTGATTTCTCCCGAAGGTTGCGCCTCCATTCTTTGGAAGAGTGCGGCGAAAGCCCCGGAAGCGGCCGAGGCTTTGTGCTTGACTGCACCTAAATTGAAAGAGCTGGGGTTGGTCGACAAAGTAATTCCTGAGCCTGTAGGCGGAGCTCATCGCGATCTTGCTGCAATGTCCGCGACTTTAAAACGGAACTTAAATGAATCACTCCGAGTTCTCAAGAGAATGTCTGTAGAGGAACTTTTGGAGAACCGACATCGGAAGTTAATGAATTTCGGTAGTTTTTCTGAACAAGGATAACGAGAAAGATGAGCATAGTGCCCAGTGCTGCTAAAGAGGTTAACGCTGCTATAGAAAAGCTCTATAAGGATCTCTCTGAACGCGGTGACGGCTTAGAGAGTTTCGTTAATAAGAAAATAGATCTTGTCGTGGCAGTCTCGGGAGGCTGTGACTCCGTTAGTCTCCTTAAAGCCATTGCTGGGTATGAATCACCTTCGAAAGGCCGAGTAATCTGTGTTTATGTTAATCACCACATTTCTCCCAATGCGGATAAATGGGCGGCTAAATGCAAAGCCAGAGCAAAGAAGCTTAATGTTGAGTTCGTAGAAAAAGACGTTTTTATTCGCAGCAAAGAACAAGGGCTTGAGGCCGAGGCCAGAACTTTGCGTTACAGGGCGCTTAATGAAGTAGCGGAGGTTGAAAACTGTTCTGCTATTGTGACGGCACACCATTTAGATGACCAAATCGAAACCTTTTTGATTCAATGGATGAGAGGTTCGGGGCTCAGCGGTTTGATAGGTATGCCTTACATCAAAGAAGGAAAAATTCCCGTCGTCCGTCCGTTTTTGAAGATTCCCAGGAAACGCCTTGAGACGTATGCAAGAAGCCAACATATGCGCTGGGTGGAGGATGACAGCAACACTGACGAATCTTATCTTAGAAATTTTTTGCGTCTGAATGTCATTCCGGAGCTTGAACGAGCTAGGGCAGGATTTAAATCTGCCGCTGGCCGCAGCATTGAAATTTTGGGAGAAACGTCCCAAATCCTGAATGATGTTGATGAGAAAGCGCTTCAAAAGTGTTCAGACGAGGAAGGAAATGTCCGATTAGACAGGTGGCAGAAATTTTCTCTTCCGCTCCAAGCCAGAGTATTCAGATTGTGGCTGCAGAAAAAAGAATTTCCTCCGCTTCCGCGCACTCGACTTGAGGAAATTCTCAGACAGATTAGAGAAAGCAAGAAAAAGGCAATATGCCTTCGCTCACAAGGCAAAAAGTCAATCGTTGTGAATGGAAGAACTCTTCTTATAAGAGAAGTGACTTCTGATGAAAATCCGGATTATTCCGTTGAATTTACTTGGAACGGCGAAAAAGAGATGCGCTTCAAGGGGTTAGCGGGCACTTTGCGGTTTGTTGAAAGTCCGGACGGGTTCGAGGATTGTTACCTGAAGGAAAAGCCGCTTCTGTTTACTTTGGCTAAAAAATCCCGTACTCGCATAAAAATAAAAAAATTAAGACCTTCAAAGACATTAAAAGCTCTTTACCAAGAGATGAATATTCCCGAGTATGAAAGAGGGAAGGTGCCTAAGATTATTCGTGACGGTAAATTAATCTATGTAGCCGGAATCGGAGAAGAAATCCGAGAGAAACTCTATCAAGGAGACGGCAAGAAGTACTCTTTCGAATGGGTTGAAGATCATCTCCTTTAACAGCAACGCCTCCGTTTCGGAGGCGTCGCGTTAAGGGCTTGAATAAAAAAGCTTATTTTGCTGGTGTGGTCAGGAGAGCTTCCGGATCAGAGAATTCGGAACCGCTTGCTCTCTCGAACATTTGGAGAAGCGATTGGACCGTTAAGTTTTTCTTCTTTTCTCCTTCAACATCAACAACCACGCGTCCCTCGTGCATCATGATTAAACGATTGCCGAAGCGCAAAGCGTCTCTCATGTTGTGAGTAATCATGAGGGTCGTAAGTTTTCCTTCCTCGACGCGTTTCTTAGTCAGCATTAAAACCTTTTCAGCAGTCTTCGGATCGAGCGCAGCAGTATGTTCGTCCAGGAGCAAAATTTGCGGCTTCACCAAAGTGGCCATCAGCAAGGTAATTGCTTGTCTTTGGCCGCCGGATAAAGTACCGATGCGAGTAGTGAGACGGTTCTCTAAACCTAGATCCAGTTCTTTAAGAAGCTGAGTAAAAGTCTCTTTTCTGCTGGCGTCTGCACTCCATCGAAGAGAAAGAGGCTGCCCTCGGCGGCTTGCCATAGCCAAGTTTTCCTCGACCTGCATATCTCCGGCCGTACCTTTCATAGGGTCTTGGAAGACTCGGCCGATGTATCGCGCACGAACAAATTCCGACATCTTAGTGACGTCTACGTCATTGATCTTAATTTGCCCTTCATCCGGTGGAAATACGCCGGCAATGCAGTTCATTAAGGTAGATTTACCCGAACCGTTGGAACCGATAACGGTAACGAAATCTCCTTCTTTTAGACGCAGATTGACGCCTTGAAGAGCTTTCTTTTCGTTTGGAGTTCCGTGAAAGAACGTTTTTCTCAAGTTAACAATCTCAAGCATCTTAGTACCTCCTTTGTTTCATGTAAGCGAATTTGCTTCTGATAAGAGGCAAAGAGAGGGCGATGGCAACCAAGATTGCGGTAAACAGCTTGAGATCGTTTGGAGGCATCCCCATTTCTAAGACGAGGGCGATGACGATACGATAAACGATGGAGCCGAGAACAACGGAAATAAGCCAGTTCTTAAAGCTTCTTGTACCGAATAAGACCTCACCGATAATGACTGAGGCCAAACCTATAACGATGGTGCCTGTTCCCATTCCCACGTCAGCGAAGCCGTTGCTTTGGGCTACTAGTGCGCCGGCAAGAGCAACCAAGCCGTTACTGATAAGGAGTCCGAGGATAACCATGAGGTCAGTATTGATGCCTTGAGCACGGGCCATTTGAGGATTGCAGCCGGTAGCGCGGATGGCTGTTCCTAGAACCGTTCCGAAGAACCAATACATGATGAGGCCGACGATAATGCAGGCGCAAAATCCAACAATAAATGTCGCAATGGATTGGCTTACACCAAAGGTGCTTTCTGTCAGGGTAAAGATAGTTTCATTGCGAAGCAAAGGAACATTAGCTTTGCCCATAACCATGAGATTGACGGAATATAAGCCAATCATGGTCAGGATACCGGAAAGAAGTGCCGGAATTTTGAGCTTGGTAGTTAAGATAGCCGTGACGGTACCGGCGGCACAGCCTGCAAGCACTGCAAGCAAAGTAGCAAGCCAAATAGGCTGATCACTTGCAATCAGGATAGCGGCAACGGCAGCTCCTAAGGGGAATGTTCCTTCAACCGACAAGTCTGCAATATCGAGAACTCGGAAGGTCAAGAACACTCCGAGAGCCATGATGGCCCACAAGAGCCCTTGCGAAATAGTGGATACAACTAAGTCAAACATTCTTGTTTTTTATTATTTAACGACTTCATGGTTAAGATCGGCAGGGATCTTGGCGCCTAAGTTCTTGAGAGAAGATTCACTGATAAGAGTTTTGAATTCTTTCTGGAACTGAATTGCCATATCTTCAGGTTTGCTCTTTCCTTCGAGAATGTCGGCGGCCATGTTGCCGGCAATCTTGCCTAACTCATAATAGTCAATAGCAACGGAAGCAAAGCATCCTTCTTTGGTCATCCCGCCTTCACCGGCGAATATTGGAAGTTTTGCCGTTTCAGTAATTTTCAATAGAGCCGGGACTGCAGAAGCAATCGTGTTGTCTGTAGGTATATAAATTGCATCGACCTTTCCGACAAGACTTTGGGCTGCCTGCTGAATGTCATTGACGCTGGAAACTGTAGCTTCTTTAACTTCTAAGTTCTTAACTTTAGCAATATCTTTAAAAATCTGAACTTGTCGTTCTGAGTTAATTTCACTGGAGGAATAGATAGTTCCGACTTTCTTGGTTTCCGGATAAATCTTGAGCATTAATTCAACCAATGTGTCGATTGGAGCCATGTCGGAAGAACCGGTGACGTTAGTGCCCGGCTTATCATTTTTCTTTACGAGTTTAGCAATTTCAAAGTCGGTGACAGCTGTGGCAACGATAGGAGTAGTTTTTGTTGCATTAGCCATCGTCTGGGCTGCCGGAGTTGCAATAGCACCGATTAAGTCAACTTTGTTGCTTGTAAAACGCTGGGCAATATTTCTAAGATTAGATTGGTCGGCCTGAGCGTTTTGGAAGTCAAACTTGACGTTCTTTCCTTCTTTGAAACCTCTGGCGGCAAGCGCATCAACAAAACCCTTGTTTGCTTCGTCTAAAGCTTTGTGTTCGACAAGCTGTACAACGCCGATGTTGTATTGTTTTTCAGCTGCGGTATTTTGTGGTGCGGCCTTCTTGTCGTCGCAAGCTGTCAGGGTGAGAGCGGTCAAAACGGCAGCTCCCAAAAGGACTAAACGGTTTAACTTCATAATAAAACTCTTTTTATAAGTAAATAAACGTCTTTCTGATTGTATCAATGGGAAATTTTTAAGACGAAATTTGACAAACCTTTTTGAAGGAAAAACACTGAGAAGAATGAGTTCTTGTTTTTTCTTTCTAACATCAAGAGGCAACGAACAAAAAAAGCCTTTGTGCACTAAGGACAAAGGCTTTGAAAAAGAAGGACAGGGGAGTCCTTCCTTCTGGAACAACTTATAGAATTTTGGACAAGAAACTCTTGGTTCTTTCGTTCTGAGGATTAGAGAAAAACTCTTCCGGTTCGTTCTCTTCCAAAATATAGCCGCCGTCTACGAACATGACTCGGTCGGCAACTTCTTTGGCAAAACCCATTTCATGAGTTACCACGACCATCGTCATACCTTCTTTGGCCAAAGCTTTCATCACATCGAGTACTTCTTTAACCATTTCCGGGTCGAGAGCACTTGTCGGTTCATCGAACAAAAGAACTTCAGGGTTCATCGCAAGTGCGCGTGCGATTGCAACACGCTGCTGCTGACCGCCGGACAATTCGTCAGGATAAGAGGAAGCTTTGTGCTCCAACCCGACTCTTCTTAAAAGTGCGAGAGCTTTTTCTTCGGCTTTCTGTTTAGAAATCTTTCTAACTTCAACCGGAGCAAGCATGATGTTCTGAAGAACTGTCATGTTAGGAAAAAGGTTGAAGCGCTGAAACACCATGCCGACTTCTTTACGGATGGCATTCAGGTTGGTGCCTTTTTCTAACTTGATGTTATCAATCAGGATGTCTCCCCCGGAAGGTTCTTCCAGGTAGTTTAGACATCTCAAGATTGTGCTTTTGCCGCTGCCTGACGGGCCAATAATGCAGACAACTTCTTTTTCTTTAATTTCAAGATTGATATCTTTGAGAACGGTCACATCTCCGAATTTTTTGGTGAGATGCTTAACGGAAATCATTGTTTTTTCAGACATGTTCGTTACCTTTTGCTTGTGTTAAAACGCTTTTCCAAAACGGCAACTAGCCTGGAAATACAGAGTGTCATGATTAAGTAGAGGATCGCAACGACCATCCAGACTTCGAATACGGCGTAAGTTCTGGAGATAATCATCTGACCTGTTCTTGTAAGCTCTTCGAAACCGATAACGGACACGAGAGAAGAATCTTTCAACATTGCAATGAATTCATTGCCAAGAGGCGGGATGATTCTCTTAAATGCCTGAGGCATAATGACAAACTTCATTGACTGGAACCAGTTAAGACCCAATGCACGGGAAGCTTCGAACTGACCTTTGTCTATACTCTGGATGCCGCTTCGGAAGATTTCAGCAACATAGGCGCCGCTATTAATAGAACATGCTGCGACGGCCGCAAAAAATGGGTCTATTCTCATTCCTAAGATTTTTGGAAGAGCAAAGTAAACCAAGAAGATTTGGACCAACAGCGGTGTTCCGCGAATAAAGTCTACGTAGATACCTGCCAGCCATCGGATGGCTTTGAAGTTGGAAAGACGGGCAATACCAACTACCATACCGATTAACAAACCAATACCAACGGAGAGTGCTGTGATTTCAAGCGTTACAGCTGCGCCTTTTAAAAGTAAAGGAAGATTGTCGATTATTAGATCAAAGTCAAGATCAATTGACATTTATGTCGCCTCTTGTAAATGAGCTTTCCTAGAGACGGACCGTCTAGGAAAGCTTTGAGTAGTTAAATCAAAGAGATGAAAGGGAAATTATGCACCGAACCATTTCTTATGGATTTTGTCGAATTCTCCATTTTTCTTAAGTTCAGCAATGGCATCGTTAACTTTCTTTGTCAATTCATCATTGCCTTTCTTAAGTGCGATGCCATAGCTTTCTTCTTCCATGACGTTTCCGATCATCTTGCCTTTACCGCCTTGAACGAGGTAGTAAGCAACCACCGGATGGTCATTAATACAGGCATCAACACCCTTGTTAGACAATTCCAAGAATTGTTCATCAGAATTGTTGAATGTCACGACTTTTGCATCAGGAACCGTTGCTGCTTTGAATGCACCTGTGGTTCCTAATTGAACGCCGATTCTTTTACCTTTCAAATCATCCAAAGATTTGACTTCATTATTATCGGGATTAACCAAAATAATGAGGCCGGAAGTGTAGTAAGGAACAGAGAAGTTAACCTGTTTCTTTCTATCTTCATTGATTGTCATACCTGCGATGGCCATATCGATATTGCCTGTAGCAATAGCCGGGATCAGGCCGTCAAATGCCAGGTTGTGCAATTCAACTTTGTAACCCATCTGCTTGCCGATGGCTCTGATGAGATCCATATCGAAACCTGTCAGCTCAGCATCTTTCCCTTGGAATTCGAACGGAGCAAATGTTGGGTTCGTTCCGACACGAAGGATTTTTTCCTGAGGCTTAGCAGCAGTTTCTTTTTTATCATCGCAGCCAACCAGAAGGCTGGTGCTGAGCAATGCAACAAGCGGAAGTGCAAGTAAGGTTCTTTTCAGCATTTGTTTTCCTTAAATTTAAGAATTCTGTTCAGATCCTCCCTAGTCTAATAGTTGAAAGCCCTTGAAACTCGGAAGGAAGTAGCAAATACGGATAAAGCTCCAAACTTAGGGTTAAATCGGAGGTGGATTGTAAATTGCCAGCATTGAGTCAAAAGAAAAAAAGAGTAACGAGACTTCACATAGACTGAGCAAAATTAGTTGCGGAGAAGAAAAGTGAAAAAGATTGCAGGCTTGTCTATTTCTTTAGCTCTTATCCTAGCCGGCTGCAGCTGGTCGACGGATCAACTCGGTCCGAATACATACGAAATTTCAGGCTATTTTGATTTCACAATGAAAGGCTCGGTGGTCGTTCAAGGGCTTGAAATGCAGGCGGACACTCAGTGCAAAACTATTGGGCCCGACTATGTCCCGGAGGTATTTTCTATAAGTTATAAAAACCGAGTATTTAATTATGAGGCACAGAGAGCCTCTGCCGTCATCAAATACCACTGTGTAAAGCAAGAGCAGAAAAAGTAAGTTAGGATGGAGAGCACACCATTAAAGGCAACCAAATTTTATTAGAGGATTTTTTCCTTTTGTTATAAAAAATTCTGCTTTTTCTCGTGAAAATCTGCAAAAAAGATAATAAAAATTTCGAAACCGAATAACGCGTATACCTAGGGTATTTACTTATTTTTGTTAGAGGTTTTTGTTTCTGTGGTATTTGCCCTTACAGTAATCGACAGAAAAAGGTAAATTTCAACTTTTAATTCATCAAAGGAAGAAACGGAGACTCAAAAGGTTTCTAGTTTTCAGAGATCAATATGCTCAACAAGACAAAACGTGATCAAATTATTTCCCTTATCAATCGAGAAGTTGTCCCGGCGTTAGGGTGTACGGAACCAATTGCCGTTGCGTTATGCGTTGCAAAAGCCCGGGAGTTGCTTGGTGAGATGCCCGAAAAAATCCGGCTATCATTGAGCGGAAACATTATCAAAAACGCAATGGGTGTTGGAATTCCGGGTACGGGAATGATTGGTCTACCTATTGCCGTGGCTTTGGGCGCTATGATCGGAAAGTCAGAATTGGGCCTTGAAGTTCTTCAAGAGGTAAATGAAGAAGCTGTAGAAAAGGCAAAAGTTTTTCTTGACAAGGATTGCATCGAAATCATTCACGATGAAGAGGCGCCTTCTAATCTTTTTATTGACACCGTCGTTTCTCACGGAACTCAAACAGCACGTGCGGTTATTTCAAGAAACCATACACACTTCGTCTTTCTAGAAAAAAACGGAGAAAGAGTTTATGAAGAAGAGGGTTGGAACAATGCCGGCGCTGAAGAAGACGAAGCTGAAGAAGTTCAGCTCGACATGAAGACAGTTTATGAGTTTGCTACTGAGTCTCCCATTGAAGAAATCTCTTTTATTCTTAAAGCGAGAGATATGAACAAGAAGGCCGCTGAGTTGGCCTTAGCGCATGATTACGGACACTCTTTAGGCGCAATGATCAAAAATAGAGGGGCAAGATATTTCGGCGACACTACCGTAGCTCATATGATTTCTTATACTTCCGCCGCTTGTGATGCACGTATGGGCGGAGCAGCAATTGCCGTAATGTCCAATTCTGGAAGCGGAAATCAAGGCATTACGGCCACAATGCCGGTAGTTGCTTATGCCGAAGATTGCGATGCATCCGATGAACAATTGATTCGAGCGCTAACCTTAAGTCATTTAACCAGTATTTACATCAAACAGAATCTTGGGCGTCTCTCTGCCTTATGCGGATGCGTGGTAGCTTCTACTGGTGCTTCCTCCGGAATTACTTGGCTGATGGGCGGTAAATATGAGGAGGTTTGCGCGGCGATTAAGAATATGATAGCCAACTTGGCCGGAATGCTGTGTGATGGCGCGAAACCGGCTTGTTCTCTGAAGATTTCATCCGGGGTCTCTACTGCGATGATGTCTGCGCTTCTCGCGATGAATGAACATTGCGTGACTAAGCTGGAAGGCATCGTGAGCGACGATATTGATGAGACGATTAGAAATTTAACTGCTATCGGCAAAGAATCTATGATGGAAACTGATAAACAGGTCCTGCAGATCATGATTTGCAAATAAGATTTTGTTCATCGATTGAACCTTGATAAGCACGAGATGTCCTTCCCATTCACAAGGCATCTCGTTTTTTCGTAAAACAAGTCTATAAAGAGGATTGAATTTGGATTGGAAAAACCAAAAAGTTACTCAATGCTGATAGAAAAATTTCGTATCAAGGAAGTCGAAAATCGGTTGAAATTATTAGGATTTAGATAAAATCGCTTGCAACATATTGATTTTATTGAAAAAAAATTGGCGGAGGAAGAGGGATTCGAACCCTCGAGACCGGTTATAGCCAGTCTGCGCCCTTAGCAGGGGCGTGCCTTCAGCCTCTCAGCCATTCCTCCGCACAACTTCACTCGTCTGTTTGAGTGAAGCACGAATTGTATAGGTAAAAAATAAAAAGGTCAAATATTCTTTTGATTGGAATCCTTGGATCAAGAGTGCCAATGGGCGTGAGGCGTTCTAAAGAGGATTTTTAAAATAGAGAAATGGATTGTTTGTCAATTTGTATACAAAGAAATGTCTTTTTACCTGTTTTACGAGTGTTTGCTAACAAAACCTCTCGTTAAGGAGACATTAATCAGGAACTGAAATATTCTCAAAATGAAATTCTTCCCTTAACACTTGGAGAACTAATGATTCAAAAGATTTTGAACAAGAAAGTGTTAGCCGCTGCAGTCGCCCTGACAGCTGCTTCCGGGTTTTTCTTTTCCCAGAATAATGCACTTTCCCCAGTCCCTGCAGTTCATGCTCAGTCCGCTGCTCAGCAGCTCCCTGATTTTACAAAGTTGGTCGAAGAAAATGGTAAGGCAGTCGTCAGTATTGACGTTACCAAAACAATGTCAAAGAGACCGCATCCTTCATTGGACGGAATTCCAAAAGATCAGCTCGATCAGTTGAGACGTTTTGGCTTCCCACTCCCGTTCGGCCAAATGCCGAAAGCTCCGGGCGGAAAGGCTCCTAAAAGAAAAGGACAAGGTTCCGGTTTCATTATCAGTTCTGACGGTTTGATTCTTACAAATCATCACGTTGTTCGTGATGCAACTGACATTGCCGTTCACTTGACTGACAAACGAGAATTCAAGGCTAAAGTTCTTGGTTCAGATGAAAAAACGGATATCGCCGTTGTTAAAGTCGAAGCGACCGATCTCCCGACAGTCAAACTCGGAAAGTCCAGCAAGGTTAAAGTTGGAGAATGGGTTGCTGCTATCGGGGCTCCATTCGGACTTGAAAACACTGTGACGAGCGGTATCGTTTCTGCTAAGAGCCGAGACCTTCCGGACGACCAGTTTGTTCCTTTCATTCAGACAGATGCAGCTGTGAACCCAGGCAATTCCGGTGGTCCGCTGTTCAACATGGCAGGAGAAGTTATCGGTATCAATTCTCAGATCTTCTCTACTTCAGGCGGGTTCATGGGATTGTCTTTTGCTATTCCTATTGATTTGGCTCTTGAAGTTAAGGATCAGCTTCTTAAAGACGGTAAAGTTTCCCGCGGCAGAATTGGTGTTCTTATCCAAGGCATGTCTCCGGAACTAGCAAAGAGTTTCAACCTTAAGAAGGCTGAGGGGGCTCTTATTGCTGAAGTCCAGAAAGAAGGACCGGCGGCTAAGGCTGGGTTGCAGGAAGGTGATATTGTTATTGAATATGCCGGTACCCCTGTGTCTGAACCTCGCGATCTCTCAAGGGCTGTTGCAAAGACAAGGCCCGGTACCTCTTCCAAGATGAAAGTCATTCGCGATGGCAAAGAAGTCGTAGTGACGATCACTGTTGAAGAAATGAAGGGGGCTCCAGAAGTCAAAGCCAGCGTTCAGGAAAAAGCAAAACTTGGTGTCTCTGTTCGTCCGTTAAATGATGAAGAGAAAAAGAAGTTCGAAAATGGTCTTGTAATTGTTGAGGTTAGCCCTGATAGCCCGGCTGAAGAGGCTGGTCTTAAAGCAGGTGACATTCTTATAAAAGTTGGCGGCAAGACCGTTAAGACTTTTGATGAACTTAAAGAAACAGTTGCTAAGGCACAAGACTTGCTTCCTGTTTTGGTTGACAGACAAGGTCAAAGAACTTTTGTTCCAATTAAGCTGAAGCCGGAAGAAAAAGCTGACAAGAAGTAAGACTC